>NZ_JAYJLD010000047.1 GCF_035282765.1 Ferviditalea candida
GATCAGCGGCGACCAGACGATCAATTTTGGCAACCTGCAGACCGATCAACTGGAATTCCCGGTGACGATCCGCATCTATGAAGCGATCGACACCCCGAGCGGCCAAGCCAAACGGCTGGTAAAAACGCTCAAGCAATAAATAACGCTTGTCATGCTGCGTATTTATTGATCGTCAAAGCTTCTCTATTTTCAACCCGGAGAAGTCGGAAATTCTTTCGTCCGCATGTTTCAGATGCCTCTCTCCAAGTGCTGCAGCGCTGCGGATGCCTATCGTAACAGCCACGCCGGCCGCTTTGCCCATCAGCATATCGCCTTCGGTATCCCCGATGATTGCCGTTTCCGAAGGATTCAAACCGATTGATCGGCATGCGGTCAGGATCATTTCAGCGTCCGGTTTTCCCCGGGTCACCTGATCATTGCCGACAATCACCGCAAAATGCCGGTCGATTCCCATCCACTGCAAATGCCGAACCGCCGGTTCCGTGTCATCGGCGGTCACTACAGCCATCGGAATCCCCGCTTCCCCGCATTCTTGCAGGAATCGGACCAAACCCGGCAGCGGCTTGGCCGGCTTGAGCCTCTCCAATTGCTCTTCAACCAATTGATGGCATTGCTCCACAACCCGTTTCGCATCGTTCCAAGGGATTCCGCGCGAGTAAGCCTGCCAAGCCAAAATGGTCAACATCTCATCCGTCGATCCCATCGCCAGCGGCCCGTTCGGATCATAGCCGATACTGTTCTTCATCGGGCCGGCAATTTCCGTCTTGAATGAGGGATTATGATTTTTCGATATCGGAATTCCGGGAAACCGAGAAACTTGGACCTGCAAACAGTCACTCATTAACTTCGACCAGGTTGCCCACAGGTATGTAAAATCCAACAGGGTTCCATCCTTATCGAACAGAATGCCCTGAACCCGATAGCTTCGATGATTTATATGAAGGACCGCCATCCCGCATACCCCATTCATTTATCCGCATTTCAATTTCTACCAAAAAGGCCTTCACAAAGAGCGTGAAGGCCTTTTTTATTTACCATTGTCAATCTGCGTTCTGTAAAATAAAATGGTCGAGACGACAGGATTTGAACCTGCGACCTCTTGGTCCCGAACCAAGCGCTCTACCAAGCTGAGCCACGTCTCGACATTACAACAGCGAAATTTATTATAGCACGATCCACCTTGCGGCGCAATATCGCCTATCGCAAATTTTTACGCTAATTTATGGTGGCGCGCCCGATACGATTCGAACGTACGACCCACAGTTTAGGAAACTGTTGCTCTATCCTGCTGAGCTACGGGCGCGTGAAATCAGCAAAAGTTATTATACCACAATTGATCTCCAAATCAAATAGATGAAAACTGGAAACGTGCCGATAGCCGCAGCAGAAAAAGCCCCTTTTCGGAGGCTTCCTCTGACTTGACATTCCCGTATCCCGTTCGTCCTACGGTTATTTCGCAATCAGTACCGGGCAATGCGCTTGTTGGACCACATTGTGGCTGACGCTGCCCAGGAACAGTTCCTTCATGCTGCTCAAGCCGCGGCTGCCCATTACAATCAGGTCGCAATCGTTATCTTTGGCGTATTCCGCCAGCATTTTAGCAGGGTTGCCCTCCAAAGCGATGGTTGCCGTTTTGTTCGGAACGGCATCCAGCTTGCCTTTGATTTTCCCGAACAATTCCTCCGTGCTTCTCTGGCGGCTCTCCGCCAATTCCTCCACGGATACAATGTCATAATAGCCAAATGTTTGCACATAGCGGTCATCCCACACCGTCACGGCATGAACTTCAATCCGGCTGTCCTGCTCCGCCAGCTTCAACGCCAGATCCAGCGCCTTGTCGCTCAACTCCGAACCGTCATACGCCACCAAAATTCTCGAATAAAAACCGAACATTGCACATTCCTCCTCAGATTTTAGTTCCCCAGGGAAACTATTTGAATTTTCTTTGCTTAATGCTATTTTCAACGATTTCGCTTCCAAATTCTGTGATTAATATCACGTGTGCAAAAATTGCGCTTATTCCGCTGCTGAAAGAATATTTCCCCCTGTCTGCAGGGAATAAGAAGGGTAGGCTGCAAAAAACGGCAGGGATGAACGGAATGAAAACGAAATGAAAACGGTTGTGACTTTTCTGATGCTGACAATAGGCTTAATGCCAATCGCCGGCTGCTGGAGCGGCAGGGAGTTGTCCGATTCCGCCATATTGGTTGCGGCAGCTATCGAAAAAAAAGGTAACAATATCAAAATCACTTATCAGGTGCTTGATCCCAGAAAATTGGAGAAGGAAGAATCTGAAGCCAGGGTCGTCATCAGTTCTGAAGCCCCGACGGCCCATGAGGCCACATGGCGGATCATCAAAGGGCTGAAACGGCGATTGTTCGTTTCGCATACGAAAGCGGTCATTTACAGTACGGAGCTCGCCAAGGAAGGCAAGCTGCACGCCCTTCAGGACGCCATGAACCGCGATCAGCAGTTCCGCCTGAACAGCTACATTTATGTGGCCGATCACCCCGCTGACATACTGGGCGCCCGGTCGCCGTTGGAAGCGATGACGGGGTTGGGTTTATCCAAGGGAGCCGAAACCGTGGAAAGAGACCTGTCGGAAATGATCGTTGTTCCCTTGTGGAATTTTATGAAAATGAGTCTCGGACCGACTGGAAGCACCTATACTTCTTTCCTAGAACTGCACAAAGAAAAGGAACCGGCATTAACTCATGTGGATATTGACGGTCCGGTCATCTTCAAAAAAGGCAAGCTGGTCAAAACCATCCATTCCCCGGAAATTACCCGCGGGATCCTTTGGTTCGAAAACAAAGTCGAAGGAACGTCCGTCAGTCTGAGCATTCCCGGAGAACCGAAGCATAAAGCGGCGATCGAAGTCCACAAGACTTCCTCGAAGATCACCCCCCGGTTCGAGCAGGGCAAACTGGTGATCGACGTAACGGTTCAATCGGCGGGAGACATTAATGAATGGCAATCCCCGCAGGCGTTGACCCTCCCAAAGCTCAAGCTGCTTGAACGGGAGTACAAAGACCAAATTATCAAAGAAATGCGGGGAGCGCTTAAGAAGATGCGCGAGGATCCGGTCACTGACGTGCTGAACATCGGCCTTGAAGTGTTCCGCCAGTATCCGGATTATTGGAGCAGGGTGCATGACGATTGGGACGACCTCTTTAAAAAAATCGACGTGAACATTAAAGTTGTAGCCAAAATTCAAAACTTGGGGATGGTGAAAGACAGAAGGGCAGATCATCCGAAATCCGATTTGTTCCCATGGAGTAAATGAACCGAGCTTTGTCCGTTAGAATAATCAACCCCAATTTGAGGGAATATTTATAAAAGAAAGCGAGGGAGAGCGAATGTTTTTCGCAAGCTGGTTTAAACGCAAACAGAACAACGGCTCGGGAAGTCGGCAAATTCAATCTTCTTCGCCGCAGGGTCTGCCCATCTTTCCGGACCTGGAGCAGAACAAGCTATTTTTCAAGCAAATAATGGGCAATCCCCCCGATCTGATTTTCCGCGATATCATGTGCGGTTCCAATCAAACAAAACTGCTGCTAATCGGAATGAACGGACTTGTGGATAAAGACATCCTCTACCAGTCAGCCATCAAACCGCTGGTGGAGAACGACCAGGCCCCCATGGAAAGTCTCTCCGATATTGAAAATACACTTCATGTCGGCATTTTCAATCGGGGACGCGATCTGGGCGATCTCTTGAAAAAACTGTTAACAGGCAATGTCATCCTGCTGATGGAAAAACAAACGGAAGCCATCATTATCAACGCTCAAGGGTTTGAAGAACGAACCATTGAAGAACCGAAGACCGAGCCGATCGTCCGCGGACCTCATGAAGGATTTACGGAAGCGTTGGGAACCAATCTTGCATTGATGCGCAGAAGACTTCACGATCCGATGCTCCGCTTCGATATTCTGAAAGTCGGGATCAAATCCCCGGTCGACGTATGCGTTCTTTATATTCAGGATATTGCAGCTCCGGAAATCGTTGAGGATATTAAAAATCGTATTCGCAGAATTAAAACGGAAGCCATTCTCGGTTCCGGCTACATTGAAGAATACATCGATGAACAGCCCCAATCGTTGTTCGCCACCGTCGGGAACACGGAAAGACCCGACAAGCTTGCCGGAAAATTGCTGGAAGGCCGGGTGGGCATCCTCGTGGACGGCACGCCAACCGCATTGTGGCTTCCCTATTTGTTCCTGGAGGCGATGCAATCCCCCGAGGATTATTATTCATTGCCGTTTTATACCTCCTTCATCCGAATGCTCCGGTATGCCTCTTTTTGGATCTCGCTTATTCTGCCTGCCTTTTATGTGGGAGCGCAAAATTTCCACAAAGAAATGATCCCGACGACCCTCTTGGCCAGCATTGCCGCCGCCCGCGAAGGCGTCCCTTTTCCGTTGGTCATGGAAGTCATCTTCATGCTGTTATTATTTGAAATCTTGAAAGAAGCAGGCGTACGCATGCCGAGATCGATCGGACAAGCCGTCTCAATCGTGGGGGCGCTGATCCTCGGCGATGCCGCTGTGCAAGCCGGCATCGTCGGAACGCCGACGATTATCGTTGTCGCCCTTGCGGGAATTACCACATTTATCGTGACACCATACACCGACGCGGTCAGCCTCCTGAGAATTCTGCTGATCATTCCCGCTTCCATTCTCGGTCTATTTGGTCTTCTTATGGGGGTACTTGCCATGCTGACGCACCTCGCTTCCATGACCAGTGCGGGTGTCCCATATCTTTCGCCGTTTGCCCCAACTTATTTCCGCGATTGGAAAGACACCTTCGTACGTGTTCATCTTAAGAATATGGATCGGGCGCCGGAATCCATTCCGCAGCAGCGAAAAATCCGGCATGAGAAACCATGAATCAAGGATCGGGCGCCGGCCGGCAACAGAAAACAAAGAAGGGGTGCTGCGTGATATTGCTTAAGGCCGCATTGCTCAGGACATTCATGCCGCTTCTTCTGTTTGCTGTCTTGCTGACCGGTTGTTGGAGCTCCCGGGAATTGTCCGATTCGGCCATACTTTCAGGGGCAGCAATCGAGAAGATCGGGGGAGAATATAAAATCATATATCAGGTCATGGATCCGAAAAAAATCAAGAAGAACGAATCGAAAGCCGACGTGATCATCACTTCCGAAGGACCCACTGTGCATGAGGCCACCCTGCGGCTGGCCAAAGGGCTGAAGCGCCGGTTGTTCTTATCGCATACAAGGGCGATCATCATCAGTACCGAGCTTGCCCGCAAGGAAGGCATTCTTCCCCTTCTGGACTTTGGAAACCGGGATCAGCAGTTTCGCCTGAACAGCTACATTTACGTTGCCGATCATCCCGCGAAAATTCTCGGTCTCGCCTCTCCTTTGGATCCGATATCGGCATTCGGGCTGTTCAAAGGCACGGACTCTGTCAAGCATGATGTCTCGGAAATGACGGCGGTGTCCCTACGGGAATTTATGCAGATGAACCAAAGCCCGGTCGGGAGCGGCTATGTAACTTTACTGAAAATACATAAGGAAAAACCGCCCGCCATGATACACGTCGATATCAACGGGGCAGCCGTTTTCAAAGATGATAAACTGGTTAAAGTCGTTCGCTCCCCCCTCCTCACTCGCGGCATCTTGTGGTTCGAGAACAAAGTCAAGTTCGGTTCGATGAGCCTGCCGATCCCCGGAGACCCGAGGTCGATGGCGGCGATTGAACTTCACTCCAGTTCCTCCAAGATCAAACCAAAATTGAGAGAAGGCAAATTGACCTTTGATGTGAATGTGGAAGCCAGCGGGGACATTAATGAATGGCAGTCCGGCCAACCGTTGACAGAGAGAAAAATAAAGCAGCTGGAATTGCAGATGAAAAAGCAAGTCATTGAGGAAATGAATGCCGCATTGAAGGAAATGCGGAAAGATCCGGCCACGGACATTCTCAACCTCGGCATGCAAGTATACCGGCATTATCCGAAATATTGGCATCAAGTCCATGAGGATTGGGACGAAATCTTCAAGCGTACGGACGTCCGCATTCACGTAAAATCCAAAATCACGAATTTGGGAATGGTAAAAGATCGGGTGGCCGACCGACCGCAGACCCGTCTGTTTCCGGGGATTGACTGACTTGCTTCGCAGAATGGCCAACTCACTTGTCAAAGGGGGGATTGCAGATGATCCGTCGGCGCGAAGCGCTTTTTTTCCTGTTCATGGTCCTGCCGATTATAGGACATGTGGTTATCCTGCCCATGCTCTATGACTTTGCGGGACGGGACGCCTGGATTTCCGTGCTGCTGGCGGCTCCTTTCGGCATCGTGATCGCTTACATGACCTGGAAATTCCTGAATCTGGAGCCCGGAACAACACTGAAAAAGCTTTCGACCGATCTATGGGGACCCTGGATCGGCTTTCTGTTCAACCTGATCTGGTTCGCCTTCTTTTTCTTCATGGGCATTGTCACCTTGACCTCCGTGATGGATATGCTCCAGGGCGGATTTTATCAGGAAACCCCGATGTGGTTCATTGGGGGCAGCTTTATGGTTTTCATCGCTTACTGTATGACGAAAGGGATTCGCGTCATCGCTTGGATGGCCGGGATATTAACCTTGTTCATTATGATCTCGGGCCATTCGATTTCACTGCTGCTCAGCCCCGTGCGTAGTTGGGGCCAGCTGCTGCCAATCCTGGAATTCGGTTGGAATCCCGTGATATCGGGGGCCATCCTGCTGTGTGCAAACTGGTCGGAAATGTTTGTGTTGGCCGTGCTGCAGTTCAGCAAGGTAGAAACCAAAGGAATGCTGTATCTGTTATTGCTTGGGTCCTTCGCCAATACGATCATGATGCTGTCCGTGGCTGCAGGCACCATTACCGTATTCGGATGGGAGCAGACCGACACGCTGCTGTATCCCGTATTGAGCTCGGTAAGGATGATCACCTTGGGATTCATCGACCGGTTTGACGTCTACGGACTGATGCTGATGACATTCGGCAGCTTTATCCGGCAGTCCCTGTTTCTCCACGCCGTGATCGAATTGCTGCCTTTTCAAAAGGTGGTCGCTAAGTATCGCACGATTGCCATTATTGCAATGGGGCTTGCGCTTTACTTTACTTCGCTGTTCCTGTTCACCAACAAACTGACTTATGATGAATACTTGAAAAACTATGTGCTTGTAATCTTTCTGTGGCCGCTGCCGCTGCTGTATATCTTGAAGCATTGGTGGTCCAAACGGAAACAGCGAACTTCCAAAAATCCCGCTTCCAAAGGTTCGACATTGCCGGGTTCACCCCAAGGTTCTTCTTAGTCCTTAAATTCTTCTTGGAAAGAAGGAATTGCCAGTGATCCGCCCACGCGAGGCGCTTTTTTTCCTGATTATGGTTCTGCCGATCATCGGGCATGTGGTCATCCTGCCGCTGCTCTATGACATTGCCGGAAGGGACGCCTGGATTTCCGTGCTGCTGGCGACTCCGTTCGGCATCCTGGTCGGATACGTAACCTGGAAGTTCTTGAATCTGGAGCCCGGTACAACGCTGAAGAAGCTTTCGACCGATCTTTGGGGATCCTGGATCGGCTTTCTGTTTAACCTGATCTGGTTCGTTTACTTTTTCTTCATGGGCATCATCACACTGACTTCCGTCGTGGATATGCTTCAAGGCGGTTTTTATCAGGAAACCCCGATGTGGTTTATTGGAGCGAGCTTTATGATTTTCATTGCTTATTGCATGACAAAAGGAATCCGCGTGATCGCCTGGATGGCTGGGATATTAACCCTGATTATCATCGTCACGGGTCATGCAGTAACGTTGATACTCAGTTCTATGCGGGATTGGAGACAGCTGCTTCCCTTCCTGCAATTCGGTTGGAATCCGGTCATATCCGGGGCCATGCTGCTGTGCGCAAACTGGTCCGAAATGTTTGCCTTGGCTGTACTGAGGATCAGCAAAGTGGAAAAAAAAGGAATGCTGTACTTGATTTGGCTGGGTACCATTGTCACCTCGATCGCGATGGTATCTGTGGCGGCGGGAACCATCACCGTATTCGGATGGGAGCAGACCGACACGCTGCTGTATCCGGTATTGAGCTCTGTGAGGATGGTCACCCTCGGATTTATCGATCGATTCGATGTCAGCGGATTGGCGCTGATGACTTTCGGCAGCTTTATCCGGATGTCCTTGTTTCTCTACGCCATGATCGAGATGATGCCCTTTCAAAATCTGCTGAGCAAATACCGGACGATTACCATTGTTGCAGTCGGGCTGGCGCTCTATTTTACCTCCCTGTTTATGTTTACCGACAAACTCTCCCATGATGAATTACTGAAAAATTATGTGTTTGGGGTTTTTCTTTGGCCGCTGCCGCTGCTGTATATCTTGAAGCATTGGTGGTCCAACCGAAAACAACGAGCTTCCAAAAACCCCGCTTCCCCAAGGACCCGCATTACCTAGTTCCCCCCAGGATTCGTAATCGTTCAGCTGGCACCTGCAGTCCGGTCTTGAAGAATTCATTGCCGTATTCCGCATGACTCCGGGCATCCTGTTCTGCTATAATTTACCGATAGGAGCATTAGATCACAAACACAAAGGAGAGGTACGACATGCGCTGGGCCGTCCTCGTATTTCTTGGAGCTTGCAGCTACGGCGTGCTGTCAACGTTCGTCAAACTCGCATATCATGCCGGATTTACCGTTCAAGAGGTTGTCGGGAGCCAGGCCTTTTTCGGAATTCTTCTATTATGGCCGATGTCATGGTTTTTTCCAAGAAATAAGCTGACTCGAAAAGAATTGATTTCCATCATGCTTGTTGGTTCCACCATCGGGCTGACCGCCATAATTTATTACGGATCGCTTCAATATTTGCCGGCTTCCGTCTCAGTTGTGCTGCTGTTTCAATTTACTTGGATCGGCGTTTTGATTGAGTCGTTGATCGACCGGCAAAAACCGGATCGGGCAAAGATACTGTCCTTGATTTTATTGTTTGCCGGTACGATTCTTGCTGCAGGGCTACTCGAAGCGGACACAGCACATTGGACGGGAATCGGCATCCTGCTCGGACTGCTTTCCGCTTTGTCCTACGCGCTCTTCGTCATCTTCAGCGGTAGAACGGCCAACCATGTGCATCCGGTCGTCCGCAGCAGCATCATGGCGTTCAGCTCCTTAATCCTTGTCTTCATTGTATTCCCGCCCTTCTTTTTATGGAATGGATCGCTATACGCGGGACTCGCTTTATGGGGATTCCTGCTCGCCTTGTTCGGCATCGTCATTCCTACCCTGTTCCTTACCCTCGGCGTTCCGCATACCGGCGGAAGTCTCGCTTCGATTCTGGGGGCCGCCGAGCTGCCGACGGCTGTGTTGATGTCCAGTATGGTACTTGGAGAATCGGTGAGCAGCCTTCAGTGGCTGGGCGTATTCGTCATTTTGTCGGGCATCGCCCTGCCCGAATTGTCCGGCATGCGGCGGGAGCCCGAAAACAAAAGAAACCGCCACGCAACCACAAAAAAATGAACTTTTTGGGCTGCCGTCAAACGAAAAAGGACCCGGTGGGTCCTTTTTGACGGTGGTTTTTTTCTACTTGCCCTACTCGCGAAACTTGAGTTCAAGTGCTTCCAATGCTTTACTTTGCCTATGCGGTCATGCGTAAAGTGTCTTTGGCACATCCCTCCAGTTTCTTCAGGAAGTGAAACCGGTCCGTATGCTTTTCGTTAACAGGTTCAACGGAAAACCACACCTTTGTGTCCACCGTCAACAATTAGAGTACCCGATAGGGACGAGCCTTATTCGAGAATCCTCTTCCTTTTCGCATCATGAACCCTCTCCGTGATTCTGCCTGGAATGGTTCCGGTTCTTCACTTTCTTGGAGCCCGACAGCGCTTCCTGCTGACGGTTTCCCTCCTTCTCCCGTTTATCTCCGACATCGGCCGCCGGGGTAACATATTGCGGAGTATGCTGCTTCGGCATAAAAAACCCCCTTAGATTTTGTGAATTCCCCTATTCACCGCTTCTTGACCTATACCGCTTCTTATCCCTGATAGATTTGCGTTGTAACATCCTGCAGATCTTGCGCACATTCATGAATATGGCGTACATAGTCCTCAGCCAGATTCTGAATCGGCTCCGTATGTTCATCCACGTGGATTCCGTCCTGCTCCACATCGAGCAGATCGACCTTCACTTCCCGTGAATCCATATAGGTGCAACGAAAATCAAAGCTGTATTTGGAGCGTCCCGCCACATCCATATGGATGAGCAGCGCATTGGGAATACCGTCATCCGCATGAACCTCCACGGAATCTGAAGAGTTCAGCCTTTCGGGCAAACGACGCTTCCACTCCTCGACCAATCGTTGATCCATCGCTTCATAACACCCCCATACAGGTAGATTGCGATTCCGCGCCCGCCTTTATACATGATTAACCGTTGCGTAATTCGCCGTTACGATGCATAAAGAACTTTGCTTTTTATGGAGATAACTTGTACTTGGCCCGAATTTCGTCCAGATAATTATAAATGGTATAACGGGAAACCCCCATATGATTCGCAACCAAATCTACAGCGCCTTTAATCAGAAAGGCCCCTTTCTCATCCAATTCTTCAATAATATCCTTCTTGTTTTCTCTCGTAAGCTTATGAATATCCTTGCCGCTGCTGGCAATAGTCTGATCGATCATTTTTTTCAAAATTTCGGTAACGTCGCTTGTAAATACATCATTGATTTCTTCACTTTCTCCCGGCAAGTCCGAATTCAGAATTTCATCAACCCATGCTTTCATCCATTCCAATCGGCTAATATCCCGATTAATGCTCAGACAGCCGATCACTTGATCCTGATGATTTCGAATAAAAATATTGGTGGATTTGATTTTTTTGCCGTCCTTGGTCAATGTGCGGTATACAATCGAGGGTTTGTTTTTCTCCACTCCGTGACGAACGATTTTCAAAGCGTATTCGGACATGGGGTCTCCGATTTTGCGATTGGTGATATGGTTGTTCTTGATCGCGATAATGGAATGATCGGGTTCGTCAAAATCGTGCAGCACAACCTCGCTGTCTTTTCCATACAAGAGTGCCAGACCTTCAACCACATTCACAAAATTAGAAAAAAGCAGCTGTTTGTCATCCAATTGTAACGCATCCTTTTCATCCTTATTTCATTTGTAAAAACATCTTGAACGGATCTTCGAAATATTGCTTCAAGCGATTGGTAAATCGGACAACCTCGGCGCCGTCCAGCACGCGATGATCGAAAGTCAACGATACGTACATCATCGGACGTGCAACGATTTCATCGTTGATGACAACGGCTCTCTTCTGAATGGTATGAACGCCCAAAATCGCGACCTCCGGATGATTAAGAATCGGCGTTGCGAATAGGCCTCCAATCGGCCCTATATTGGTTACGGTAAACGTTCCGCCCTTCATGTCCGCAGCCGTTAATTTGTGTTCTTTGGCCGATATCGTCAACTGCTTGATTTCTTTTGCCAGTTCCAGAATCGTTTTCTGCTCCACACCTTTAATGCATGGAACGACTAGTCCGTTATCGGTATCCACAGCGATCCCGATGTTGTGGCTCCCATGCACCTCCACTTCCTGTTTGGCCTCATCCATTACCGCATTGAACATAGGAAATTGACGGAAGGCAACCGATAAGGCTTTGAGAATAAACGGCAGGAATGTCAGCTTTACCCCTTGATTTTCGGCTTCCTTCGCGTAAATATCTTTAAAACGGATGAGTTCGCTCATGTCCACCTCGTCAACACTTGTCGCATGAGGAGCGGTGAACGCGGAGCGAGTCATTTTCTCGGCGATTTTTTTACGAATTCCTCTGATCGGGATGCGTCTGGGCTCTGAAATCCCGACAGCTTTTGCAGCTTCAACAACCTCTGCAGCATCCCCGCCGCTATGTTCCTTATTGGGCAAATAACGCAGCAAGTCATCCTCCGTTACGCGACCGGCAGGTCCGGTTCCTTGCACAAGCTGAATGTCGATCCCCATTTCCCTTGCCTTTTTGCGTGTGGAAGGGGCGGCAAGGATGTGTTTGCAGGAATTTCCCAATCGATGATCGGAGGAGGATGTTTCTAACGATGCAGATGACGGAGACGGTACGGTTGACGAGAGAGGTGTGGTTGACGAAACCGACGCAGGTTCATCGGACTCTTCCAGAATAGCGACAAGCACTTCACCGACTTTGACCACATCGCCCTCCTTCCATGGAATTTCGCATATCCTGCCGGCTGCGGGAGAGGGGAGTTCCACAACGGCTTTATCCGTTTGGACTTCGACCAATGCATCATCCAGCTTCACATGATCACCGGATTGAACAAGCCACTTTACGATTTCGGCTTCATGCAGCCCTTCTCCGATGTCGGGCAATCGAAACTCATGCATCGGCGATCCCTCCTTAATACTTCATCGTCCGTTCGATGCCGGCACGTATCGTATCCGCATCTGGAATATATAGATCCTCCAATTGAAATAAAGGAGGCGGCACATCATAGCCCGCGATTCTTGCTACCGGGGCCTCCAAATGAAACAAGGCCTTGTCGTTGATGATCGCGATAATTTCCGAGCCCACACCGGCCGTTTTGGGAGCTTCATGGACGACCACGGCGCGCCCGGTTTTTTGTACGGAAGCGATGATCGTCTCTTCATCCAACGGGGATAATGTACGCAAATCAATAATTTGCGCTTGGATGTGCATTTCCTGCTCGGCTTTTTGAACGGCTTGACGTACGGCCGGGAGCATGGCGCCCCAGGAAAATATGCTGATATCCGTTCCTTCCTTCATCACCTTGGCTTTTCCCAGCGGAACCGTATATTTTTCCGTCGGCACCGGCTCTTTAAATGCGCGGTAAAGCTTCATCGGCTCCAAAAAAAGCACCGGATCGGGATCTTCAATCGCCGCCAGCAGCAGTCCTTTGGCATCGTAAGGGTTCGAAGGAACGACCACCTTTAGTCCGGGCTGATGGACAAAAAACGCCTCGCTGCTGTCCGAATGAAGCTCCGGCGCGCGTATGCCGGCTCCATACGGGGCGCGAATCACCATCGGTACGGTATAGCTGCCTTGAGAACGGGTTCTGATGCGTGCAGCGTGGCTGATGATTTGTTCAAAAGCCGAATAGATAAACCCCATGAACTGGATTTCCGCGATCGGTTTGAGACCATTCACAGCCATTCCAATGGCTGTGCCCACGATTCCCGATTCTGCCAGCGGCGTGTCAAAAACGCGCTCCTCCCCAAACTGCTGTTGAAGTCCGTCCGTCGCACGAAAAACGCCGCCGTTGTGTCCGACGTCTTCACCAAAAATCAGCACGCCGGGATCACTTTCCAACGCGTTTCGCAGAGCGTTGTTAATGGCTTGGATCATCGTCATTTCCTGCATTCAATCCCACCTCCTTTCCTGCGAGCAATAAATTCGTTCCTTTGCTCCTCCACTTTCAGGGGCAGATCCTGATAGCTGTACTCAAACATATGCAGCGGATTGGATGGTCCGCATTGCTTCATTTGCTTGATTTCTTCATCTAGAAGGGTCTGGATTTCGTGAGCCAACAGATTTTCCTGATTTTCATTCCACAAGCCTTGCCTTTCCAAAAAACGGCGAAAGCGAAGTATCGGATCCCTGCCTGTTCTCCATTTCTCCACTTCCGTACTGCTTCGATATCGGGTATGGTCATCCGCAGTGGTATGGGAATTGTACCGGTAAGTCACGGCTTCGATCAACGTCGGCCCTTCACCGAGATAGGCTTTGTACACAGCATTTTTAGTCGCTTGGTACACCGCCAGAACATCGTTTCCATCAACCCGGATGCTTTCCACACCATAAGCATCGGCCTTCTCGGCAATGGTTTCGCTGGCCGTTTGTCTATGATAAGGAACACTGATTGCGTATTGATTATTTTGGCAAAACAACACTACGGGAACCCGAAAAACACCGGCAAAATTCATTCCTTCATGAAAATCCCCTTTGGAGGTTGCCCCATCGCCAAAATAAACCAGAGTCGCTCGATTTTGCCGTTTGAATTTATCGGCCATCGCATATCCGACGGCATGAAGCACCTGCGTAGCAATCGGTACGGCAACGGGAAACACGTTGACTCCTTCAGGCTTCACAAAATGATCGGCGCGTCCGTTCCAATAATGCAGAATTTGCCGTATCGGCAGCCCGTGGACCATCGCCGCTCCGTTTTCGCGATAAGTTGGAAACATCATGTCCTCTTTTCGTAACGCAAAAGCGCTTCCAATTTGCGCCGCTTCTTGACCTTCCAATGACGGATAAGTTCCAAGCTGCCCTTTGCGCTGCATCATTACAGCCCGACGATCAAATTCCCTGCTGATTTTCATCCAGCGGTACATTTCGATATACTGCCGCTCCGTCAAGGGAGGCAGCAATTGCGGATCTGCCGTTCCATCCGCGTCAACCAGGTTAAACACGGGTCCGGCAGGCTTCCGAGCCAATACTTTCGACATACCCACACCTCCAAATGTCAAGGTTGATTTTGCATATACAATGAGAATTTATTGTTATTCAAAAAAAAATAAGAAAAATAAAATTTTTTAGTAATTCCTAAGATTATAGTATGCGGGATTCTCCGATAAGTTTATCGCCAAACACAAAAAAACTTTGCGATTGAATGATCGCAAAGCTTAATGAACAATATCCGTGTTATAATATGTACTGGCGGAGAGGGTGGGATTCGAACCCACGGAAGAGTTACCCCTTCGCTGGTTTTCAAGACCAGAGCCTTAAACCACTCGACCACCTCTCCGGATGTTCCCACAAACAGTGAACAGAAAGCATTGTAACATAGTTTGAAGCTGTTTTTCAACCTCTATTTTGTGGGATTATGCCCGCTTGATTACCTTGACGTTGTTCATGTAAGGCTGCAGCGCTTCCGGTACCCGGATGCTGCCGTCCTCCTGCTGATAATTTTCCATGATCGCCGCGACCGTTCGTCCTACAGCAAGTCCCGAGCCGTTAAGTGTATGAACAAATTCCGGTTTGCTTCCCTGATCTCTTCTAAAGCGGATATTGGCTCTTCGAGCTTGGAAGTCCTCGAAATTACTGCAGGAGGAAATTTCCCGATATGTTCGGCTTGAAGGCATCCATACTTCCAAATCGTAGGTTTTCGCAGAGGAAAAGCCGAGATCCCCCGTGCATAATGCCACAACCCGATAAGGCAGCTTTAGCAGCTGAAGGACATTCTCCGCGTTTTGCGTCAGCTTCTCCAACTCTTCATAGGAGTCCTCCGGCTTCACCAGCTTGACGAGCTCCACTTTGTTAAACTGATGGTTTCGGATCAGCCCTCTTGTATCCTTGCCGGCTGAACCGGCTTCGGAACGGAAGCAGGCGCTGAATGCCACATAATATTTGGGAAGCTCGTCCGCAGCCAAAATTTCGTCCCGATGATAATTGGTAACCGGTACTTCTGCTGTAGGAATCATGTAGTATCCGCTGTCGTTCAGCTTGAACAAATCCTCTTCGAACTTAGGAAGCTGCCCTGTGCCGATCAAGCTTTCCTTGTTGACGATGTAAGGAGGCAGCATTTCCATATATCCGTGCTTCTCGCTATGCAAATCCATCATGAAATTGATGAGCGCTCTTTCCAGTCGTGCGCCCAAGGCCTTATAGAATACAAAGCGCGAGCCGGTTACCTTGGCCGCCGCTTCAAAATCAAGAATATCCAGCTCCTGGGCCAAATCCCAATGAGCCTTCGGTTCAAAGGAAAATTCGGGAGGTTCGAGAAACTGGCGAATTTCCCGATTCTCATCCTCCGTCAAGCCAACCGGGACCGAAGAATGGGGAATATTCGGGATGGCCAACACCAGCTCCTGAATCTCCGATTCCAATTGGCGTATTTCCTCGTCAAGCTGTTTGATCCGGTCGGATACTTCCCGCATCTCCACAATCAGACCGTCAGCATCGCCGCCCGATTTTTTCAATTTGGCCACGTCTTGTGATACGGTATTTCGGCGGTTTTTCAGCTGTTCGGCTTCCTGCAGCAGATCTCTGCGGCGCCGGTCGAGTTCCGGAAACTTCCGTACATCTTCGATATTTTTGCCGCGATGCGACATGGCTTCTTCCACTCGTTCGAATTCATTTCTAAACAGCTTGACATCCAACAAAAGATACGCCTCCTCAGAGGAAATGCTTTATGATTTCGTCACTGCCGAAAGACTGTTCCTGGCCATCTCAATAAAATAAGCATGCATCCGATGATCATCGGTCAATTCCGGGTGAAAAGAAGAAGCCAGCAGATGCCCCTGTCTGGCCGCTACAATCTGATCACGGTAAGTCGAGAGCACTTTTACCCCGTCCCCTACTTCCACGATCAACGGAGCCCGAATAAACACGCCGCGGACCGCCTTATCGATCCCCTTGATGTCCAGGTCGGCCTCAAAGCTTTCCCGCTGTCTGCCGAAAGCATTGCGTTGTACCTTGATATCCATCAGTCCCAAATGCACTTCACTTTGCCCGACGATTTCCTTGGCAATCAGAATCAGCCCCGCGCAGGTGCCGAAAATCGGCTTCTTCTTAGCCGAGAAAGCCCGCAGGGCTTCAATAAAATGATATTCCCGCATCAATTTTCCGATGGTCGTACTCTCTCCGCCGGGAATGATCAATCCGTCGATCTTTTCCAGTTGCTCAACGCGTTTAATTGCAGTGCCTTGAGCGCCGGCTTTGTTCAGCATGCGAATGTGCTCGGCTACCGCTCCCTGCAGAGCGAGAACACCGATATTCATGAGGTTCCCCTTCTTTCCTGTCCCGTTAACCTATTTACCGGTTCCAATTACCAGCCGCGCTCCTGCATGCGTTCAGAAGCAGCCAACGAGGAAATTTCAATCCCTTTCATCGGCGCGCCCAAATTTTTCGATAATTCCGCGATAAGGCCGAAGTCCGTAAAATGAGTCGTGGCTTGTACGATCGCCTTGGCGAACTTTTCAGGATTATCCGATTTAAAAATACCGGAGCCTACAAACACGCCATCTGCGCCCAAATGCATCATCAATGCAGCATCAGCCGGAGTGGCTATTCCACCGGCGGCAAAGTTGACAACAGGCAGCTTGCCCGTCCCATGTACCTCGAGAAGAAGCGAGTAAGGTGCGCCCAAATTTTTGGCTTCCGTCATCAACTCTTCTTTGGACATCCCCTGTACTTTACGGATTTGCGACATCACAACACGCATATGCCGAACCGCTTCCACGATATTGCCTGTTCCCGGCTCGCCCTTGGTCCGGATCATGGAGGCCCCTTCACCGATTCTTCTCAACGCTTCGCCCAAATCGCGAGCGCCGCAAACAAAAGGAACGGTGAATTCATTCTTATCAATATGATAGACTTCGTCGGCAGGTGTCAAAACTTCACTTTCATCAATATAATCAACACCCAGCGACTCAAGAATTTTCGCTTCGACAAAATGGCCGATTCTCGCTTTTGCCATCACGGGAATGGTTACAACCTTCATAACCTCTTCAACAATTGTCGGGTCTGCCATGCGGGCAACTCCGCCTGCGGCACGAATATCGGCCGGTACTCTTTCCAAGGCCATAACCGCTGAGGCTCCTGCCGCTTCGGCAATTTTGGCTTGCTCGGCATTCATGACATCCATGATGACGCCGCCTTTTTGCATTTCAGCCATACCTCTTTTAACACGAGAAGTTCCTGTTTCCATTTCCGAAATCCTCCATATGCTTATTAACATCTAACAAAATATTTTACATCATGGGATTTAATTATACAACCCGACATTTGCACATCAGAATAAATTCTTTATCCCTGCAAACATTTCCTGAATGAAATTTTTGATTCCACGGAAGAACAATCGGAACCAGCTTGCTTTATCCACATTCTCGGCGGCAACCAAATTCACCGTTTTTGTTATAGGAAAAGCGCCTTTGTAAGTGATGGTCACAGTACCCAATACATCGCCTTTTTTGATCGGGGCCACCAGCTTGTCCGCCGCAGCACTTTGCGCTTTGATGTCGAACGCATCGGCATTTTCTCCTTTTTGTACGACGAATTCGGCGCCTTTTTCCGTCACGACCGGCACGACGGTTTCATTGCCTTTTTTGATTTCAACCTGCTTCAGGGCGTCGATTTGCGTTTTCGCGGTGAGTACCGTCTTTCTCTCAAAATTGTTAAATCCGTAATCCAATAATTTGCGGGTTTCCGAAAAACGTTTACCTTCCGCAATCGTGCCCATCACCACGCTGATCAAACGAAACCCGTTATGCAGCGCCGTGCCCGTAAAGCACCAGCCGGCTTCGTCGGTATGGCCTGTTTTTAAGCCGTCCATTCCCGGATAAGCTATGGAGGAAAAATTGTTATTATAGTCTTTCCAGCCCGCGAGCATATGGTTCCAGTTAATCATCTTATAACGCTCATCATTCGGCTTCAAATATGCGGTCGGAGTGCTTGTATATGCTAAAGCTTCGGGATGATTATTGACGATGTTGTATGCCAACCGCGCGGCGTCCATTGCCGTCATTTCCGTTTCCCCGGAAAGACTCGCAGGATTGTACCCGGCATCGGCTAAATCCTTGCGGGACAACCCGGTGGGATCGATAAAATGCGCTTTGTCGGATAAACCGAGTTCTTTAGCCTTTTGATTCATTAAAGCTGCGAACTTCTCAACCGTACCCCCTACGTATTCCGCCAATACGACTGAGGCGTCATTGGAGGAATAAATCGACATCGCCTTGAACATATCTTCAACTGTATACGTTTCTCCGGCGGCAAGCAGACCCCCGGATCCGCCGACACCAGCCGCGTATTTGCTGACCGTCACTTGATCGGTCCATTTGATTTTACCGGACTTGATGTAGTCCATGACAATGTACTCAGTCATCATTTTGGCCATGCTGGCCGGAGGATAGGCTTGATCCGGATTCATTTGATAAAGAACCTGACCGGATCCCGCGTCGATCAACACAGCTGATTTCGCTTCAACGGACGGGCCTGGTAATGGAGCCGCCTCAGCGGCGGACAGCTCGCTCAGAAATGAGGCCGTCTGCAAGACCAAGCTGATAACGAAGATCATGAGCAACATTTTTTTACGTCTTTGAAAACCGCGAAGAAACAAAACTCCCACTTCCCCATCTCCTGTATATTTTTCGTTTTTTAATTGTAGCATATGCCCACATGCAAAAAAAGACAGGGTAATATTAGTAATATTACCCTGCTGCATGAAACGGCCTTAATGGTCTTGGTAATTGCTCACGGATCAGGACAATGAGTAGTTTGGAGCTTCCTTGGTAATCTGGACATCATGTGGATGGCTTTCCCTTAATCCGGCGCTGGTGATGCGGATAAACTGGGTATCGTTTTTCAGCTCTTGGATATTTTTCGTACCGCAAAGACCCATTCCCGAACGAAGTCCTCCAATTAATTGAAAGATGGTATCCTTAAGAGGGCCTTTATAAGGAACCCTTCCTTCGATCCCTTCCGGAACAAGCTTGGTTTCATTCTCCTGGAAATAACGATCCCGGCTGCCTTCCTTCATCGCGCCCAAAGAACCCATTCCGCGGTAAACCTTGAATCGCCTGCCTTGAAAAATCTCCGATTCCCCGGGACTTTCTTCCGTTCCGGCGAACAGGCTGCCGATCATAATCGCATCTGCACCGGCAGCGATCGCCTTCGTAATGTCACCGGAATATTTTACCCCGCCATCGGCGATAATCGGAACATTGTATTGCCTTGCTACCGTTGCGCAGTCGTAAATTGCCGTCACTTGCGGAACGCCGATTCCGGCGACTACCCTTGTAGTGCATATAGAACCGGGTCCTATTCCCACTTTGATGATGTTCGCTCCGGCCTCGATCAGATCCCTCGTACCATCGCCAGTCGCGACATTCCCGGCTGCAATAGGTAAGTCGGGATATTTGTTGCGGAGCATTCTGACAGTATTTGCAATATTGATGTGATGACCGTGTGATGAATCCACAACTATCAAATCCGCACCTGCGTTTACCAACGCTTCGGCTCTTTCCATTGTATCCTTGGAAACCCCGACCGCTGCGCCGACCAATAACCTCCCTTGGGAATCTTTCGCCGCATTTGGGAATTGTATGGCCTTTTCGATATCCTTAATCGTGATTAATCCCTTGAGCTCACCGTGATTATCCACGATCGGAAGCTTTTCAATCTTATGATTCTGCAGGATGACCTCCGCTTCCTGCAGCGTTGTTCCGACAGGTGCCGTCACAAGATGTTCCTTTGTCATGACGTCCTTAATTGGGATGGAATAATCATGAACAAACCGCAGATCACGGTTCGTGATGATACCCACCAGTTTATTGTGATCATCAACGATCGGCACACCGGAAATTCTGAATTTGCTCATCAAAGCTTCGGCATCATAAACATGATGCTCCGGAGTAAGCGAGAAAGGATTGGTGATAACTCCGCTTTCCGACCGCTTCACCCGGTCCACTTCCTCGGCTTGCTGCCCGATACTCATGTTTTTGTGAACAATGCCGATGCCGCCTTCCCTCGCGATGGCAATAGCCAATGCCGATTCCGTGACCGTATCCATGGCCGCGCTGATCAACGGAATATTCAGCTTCAAAGTTTCCCCGAGATTTACGGATACATCTATTTCCCGTCCGAACACTTCCGACTTTCTCGGAATGAGAAGAACATCATCGAAGGTTAATCCTTCCTTCGTAAACTTGGACTCCCACACTACGGCAACCTCCCTTTACACCTTTTCACCTGTGTACATTATTGCAATATTATCAAAAGCCCATTTTTACTGTCAAGGTAAGACTGTTATTTTCGAAATATCTACATATCTTTTATGTTTTCTTTTTTCCTGGGTCTTTATTTGGCGATTCATGCACAAGAATTTAGATGTTATACCGATTGCTCGGATTCCAGAATAAATATTCCTCGATCCCCAAAGATCGGAGCGTACGTTTTTGCTCATCAATTTTCGTTTCGATACTCTTCCGGGAGAGTTGGACCCATGTTGACAGCAAAATAAAAACGCCCCTGATCGATTCCGTCGATCAGAGGCGTTCCTTGTTCGCTTGGCAACGTCCTACTCTCCCAGGACCCTTCGGTCCAAGTACCATCGGCGCTGGAGGGCTTAACGTTCGTGTTCGGGATGGGTACGCGTGGTTC
>NZ_JAYJLD010000048.1 GCF_035282765.1 Ferviditalea candida
ATCTCCTTTATTGGGTACTGATATTATGATAATATAATCGCATCTGTTGTGCATTGGCAAATGCCGGCAATAAGCGAATAATCAACTTAAACTATATAGAATTGGACAGCGGTGGATTTAGAACTAGTGGAATTCGATTTAACACTATACAGACTGTGGGAACAATTTATATCACATCATTAGGTAATACCAATCTAAAGGATCAAACTAATAGGGAAGGTCTTGTTCACAATAAAGCATACGATAACTTGAGAATTTTAATTAAATCAATTTTAAAAGACCTTCGAAATATTATTGAGGACTACTATCCCAAGAAACCCGAGAAAAAAGGCCCTGTGGAAACAGAAGAGATTCATGAAGCAATAACGCCTCTTTCTAACAGAATTAATAATTTAAAAGCAGAAATGTTTCTGTTGAGCGAACTTACAAAATCTTCAGAAGTACCAATATTCAATTCAGTTGTGAAATTAAAAAGTAATGTGGAGTCAATAGAACGGGAATATCTTGATCTGCAAAATTCGGTGACTGAGCTTGATGCAAAAATAAGCGAAGTTGAAAAACAACAGCGAAGAATATTCGATCTAGCAGGTATTGGTATGACTGCTGAAACAGTAGCTCATGAAATGAAAAGTTATTTGGGCCGCATTAATAGTTATTTGGTTGATTTAAGAAAAAGAGTTCCAGCAGAAAAAGATTCACTCACAACACTTTTACATAATACTAGAGCCTTGGAAGTTGTCGTTTCCAGGTTGGATTTACAATCTATAACAAAGAGACGTAGTAAAGCTAGAATGAACTTGGTGTCGGTTGTTAGAGAGATATGTGATAGTAAATTAATTACTTGGAACTTAGATGGTAATAATGAAATTATTATCAATATTGATCATGAAAGTGACTGTTTTATTAAAGCAAACCAAGGGATGATCGTGCAAGTTTTTGATAATTTACTGAACAACTCTCATTATTGGCTATTAAAACATAAGAAAGAAAACCCTTCAAAAGCATCTAAAATTCATATTCGTATTAATAGTAGTGCTGTAGTGGAGTTTTCGGATAATGGGACAGGAATTACGCATGGAGATGCAAGGTTTATTTTTGAACCGTTTTTTACACGGAAAATTGATGGGGAAGGTAGAGGATTAGGGCTGTATATCGTTTCTCAAATTTTGAGTTTTCATAACGCCGATATATATCTCTCTGATGAACAAAACGAACATGGTAATTATTATAAATTCATAATTGATTTATCCGAGACAATAATCTAAGGAAGGAAGTTATAAATTGAGTACTGCTTTAGAAACTTTAAAAGACACTATTACCAAAATGGGGATAAACAGTGCTGTAATAATAGACGATGAATTATTAGATAACCAGCAGGTTATTCTTGATATTATTAATGGTCAGTACGATAGTGAAGAATTTGAAGTACACTCTTTTGTGCAGAATCTAGGTTATACTATCGAGGGATTGAAAGAATCTGATGAATTTCCCGCAGAGATCATTAAGGAATTCAAAAAGATATTCCCTGATATTGTAAAGTCGGAGATCAGTGAGTTGTTAGATGTAGTGTTTTTGTTATTTGAGAATGATAAAATTCGATTACTTGATGGAGCTACCGAAAATCTTGAGACAGATAGTAATACAATCATCTTTCTTGATTATAAGCTTAAGGGTAGTGCGTTAACATCTGAAAGGTTGACAAAATTATTAGCTCAAAAAGAAACTTCTAATTCCGATCCAAGATGTATTGTCTTTATAAGCAAAGATGAATATTTTTCATTAGATTCGACAAAACGATTCCGAATGTTAGATTCCAAAGAAAAGTCTCAGTATTTTAGAGCTTTAAGAAATGAACATGACTCGAAATTTAATAAAAATTCTCTTTATGATTATATCAATAAGAAGCAGCTAATAACTCAAGAAAAAACAAGAAATGAACTTCATATGGTTTTTCAAAATCTGTATGGAGGCCAACAATTCTTCAGATTATTATCCAATGTTGAACAAATACTAATTCAAAGTAGTGAAGCAGTTTTAGGCCAATTTCATTTACTCAATGCCCGTTCCATTCAAGAATTAATTAGAGAAAAGGTTGTTGAAGAGGGTGAATCGGCTCCTGCTTTTTTAATGCAGTGGATTTCTAGGCACATTGCTAAGAAAGTGGAACAAAATGAGGAAGTAGCGTTTAAAATTGATCAAATTTTAAAAAATATAAACGAATGGAATCAATCGTTTTATGAGATTCATGAAGATATCGCATTAAGGGAAATTTTACTTTCTGAGATGTGGGATACAAAAGTTAACGAACGACATCTACCCGTCGATTTTGGCGATATTTTCGAGGTTTTATATAATGGTGAAAAAAAACGAGCTATACTTTTGACCCAAACGTGCACTTTAGCTGTTAGAAATAATGGGAAAAGAACCGGTAGAGTAGCCATGCTTGCATTAGAAAATCCAGAAAAGTTCAAGCTTCAATCTGGTGTTACGCTTGATGATTGGGAAGGCAAAAAAATCACTTTTGATTTGGATGAAACTATAAGCTACCCTATCAATTTTTTGGACATAACGACACTGAACTTTGATGGAAAAGCAGTTATTGAAAAGGAAAATGGAACTTCTGAAATGTCTTTTCCAACTAGATACCTTTGGAGTGATGGGTACAAAATAATGATTGAAAAACTAGTCAATAATCTAGTAGACAAGTTACTAGTTAACAGAAGCCCATTGTATCAAATTGACGAGACTTGGATGCCTTATGAAAATTTCTCTAACCAGCAAATATTGAAGTTCGAATTTCCCATAAGACGATTGAGCCGTTTAGATCAACAATATGCTTTATATGTTTTTCAAGCTGCTCAAGCTTGGTGGGGAAGGATCGGTCTTCCTGTGAATGTCAATTTTATGGATGATTATAGAGAAGTCACAGGGACAATCATAGTACAAGGAAAAGAAAGTAAGGGGAAATTCTTTGTCAAGCGACGTCTTAATGATATTACAGATGTAGGTGTTTTGATTGATGATATAAATGATTGTGTAAAAGCACTATTTGAAGATGATGATGAAACAAAGAGTGATTTAGAACGCTTGTTCACTAAGCCAGAACTTGCTCGATTTCACTATTCATCGGGACAAAAAATAATGTCACTTAAATCAGATAAGACTGCTCTTGAACTGCTCGGTAATAACAAAATATATATTAATATTATCAGTGAAGATCAATGTAGGATAGAGATTATTATGGGCAAAATAAGTAAATGTTTTTTAGAAGAAGAAGACATTACTAATCACATCGCAGGTTATGGTATGGATAAAGAGGGAAGGATTCGATTGAAAATTGCAAAAGCTTTATTGGAGGAAAAGAACCTTACTGAATTGATTGATCGAATTGGTAATAAAACAAATGATGATGAAGTATTTGGGCCAGTGGTTAGCTTATCATCAAACGATCAGGTTTTTCAATTTGAATTACATAAAAACCGGTTAAACATAAGGGTTTGTCGAGATATCCGTGTTTCTGAAAATATAGCTGCAGCAAAAGAATCTTATGAAACACCTGAGTAATTATACGATAATATGAGTATCGTTATTTAACGTCTTAGGATTTAGGGATTGATGGGAAGAGTAGCATATATATTCATTCCTCATTGTGAGGCAAGATCCGAATCATCTCGTTAAGGTAAGACTGCAGACACTGTAAGACTCGATTTCGAGCTTACAGTGTCTCCGGGCTAACCTCTTTTACTTTTACGAGTCAGCCCCATATTCTCCACCGGACTATACTTCTGGTGCTGCTGATGAATGTCCGTGCTAAATAGTTCTACATAGTACCGTACCATCTCAAGCGAACTGTGTCCTAATATTTGCTGCAAGGTAAAGATGTCGCCGCCGTTGATGATATAAAATTTGGCCATCGTATGCCTGAAGGTATGGGGCGATACCCGAGCGCTTGTGATTTGCGCGGCTTTACCGTATTCCTGAATGTTTTCTTGAATGGTGCGGCGATGCAAGGGCTTGTTATCGATATTCACAAAGAGTGCTTTCGTCTCTAATTCCCCGCGTTCCGCCAGGTAGCTTTTTAATACTTGTACGCAGGTTTTTTGAATAGGCACCCGTCGCGCTTTGCGGCCCTTGCCCATTTTGATGCGGATCTCGCATTCCTTCAAATTGACGTCATCGATCTCCAAGGCAATACATTCCCCTATTCGCATTCCCGTCTCGAGCAAAACCATCATAAGTGTGTAATCGCGGAGTCCGGAGAAGGTATTGCGATCGGGTTGATTGAGCAGCAGGATTACTTGTTCTTTCGTCAACGTTTGGATCATTTTTTTCTCGGCGATAACAAGGTCGAATTGCTCGGAAACATTGTGCGCCGTCATTTTCTCTTCATATAAATATGTGAAAAATGCTTTGCAGCTTTTAAGCCGACCGTTAATGGTGTTGCTTGCCAGTCCCTTGTCCAGCATATAGCTGGTAAAATGTTGTTTGATTTGCTTGCCCGTTATATTTCGATAATCTAGGGGAATGTTTTGCTCTTGAAATACCTTTTGCATGTAATGCAGGTTGTATTCATAAAATTCGAGGCTATTTGGCGACAGGTTCTTGGCTCTGTTATGCAAAATGAAGGATCTCACAGCTTGATCAAAGGTTATTTGCTGAGTCTGAGGCTCGACTGTCTGGATCGGCGACAATAATGAATTATTTCGGCGTGCCATATTATTTCCACTCTCCTTCGTCATTCAATTCTTCCCGATGCATAAGGAACTCAACCGGGCTGGATTTCTCATGCTGAAGGTGGAGGTCATTGCCGAAAAATTCAATATAGCGCCGCGTCATATCTAGCGTTGTATGTCCCAAAATGTATTGCAAGGTTAGAATGTCCCCGCCGTTCATAAGGTACATTTTCGCCATCGTATGCCGGAAGGTATGGCAGGACCCTCGTACGCCTTGTAGAGCTGTTTTTTTGCAATGGTCACGGACAATTTTTTCAATGGCCGCTTTTCGCAAGGGCTTATTGTTTAATGTGATCCAAACCTCATCGAAGGGTAAGGAACCGCGTTCCTGGATATACTTTATAAGCGTCTTCAAACAAGTAACCTGAATGGGAACGATGCGCGGCTTCCGGCCTTTGCCCATGGGAATGCAGATGCTCTGGTTTTGAAAATCAATATCCGAGAGCTTCATGTTGGTGAGCTCCATCACCCTCATCCCTGTTTCGAGCAAAACGAGCATCATGGCATAGTCGCGCAATCCAGTGAACGTGGCTTGGTCGGGTTGCTCAAGAACGGCTCTAACCTGATCCTCCGTAAAGGTAAACAGCATCTGGTTGTGGGCTTTGATGACCTTGAGACCGTCGGCAAGATTCGTTTCCATCAAGCCATCCTGCCATAAAAATTTGAAGAAGCCTTGGCAGGTGCGAATGCGGCCGTTTATGGTGTTGGCGGTCAGTTTCTGATCCATCATGTAATGAATCATGCGCTGGCTCAAGTCGGTAGGGACGAGCGTTTTGAGTTCCAGCTTGAAGTGATCCATAAAATGCTCAAACGCCTGCAGATGAAATTTGTAAAAATCAATGGTGGTCGGCGCAAGGTTGCGGTACCGGCAGTCGAGCAAGTACAATCGGACGGCTTCGCGGAATTGGACGCGCGGCGAAACGTTGACCGGCAAAACAAACGATTGGCTGTCATAAGCCTGAGCTTTTTTCATTCGGAATTTCATCCTTTCCTCGTTAAGGATTAGTGAGGAAAAGATTAGCGCGGGTGCTGCTTATCGGTTGCACCAAACAATGCGGTATATGCGCTCGCTAAACCTTGCGAAAATCGGCGCAAAATTTTCCTGAAAAAAATGTTTGCATTCGGCGAGAAAACCTGATATTATAACACTTGTCGCTGTTACGAGCGGAATGAACCACCTCCTAAGTACTCACCAATCTTAGGATCTAGCGGGTTTCCCGTGGGGGTTCAAGTCCCTCCACGCGCATAACCAGTGCATCTCTTGAATTTACAATAAGAGGAAACAACCGCTGAAGGCCAGCGGTTGTTACATTATGTTCACTCTATTAAAAATAAATGAAGAAAGTCCGGCTGCGATAAACCATTTTCGCGCGACCGGACTTTTAGTCATTCTCCTATACCCTGCATACGCTTCCCGGACAATCCTCACAATGACAGAGATCCCGAAGGTAATTCAAGTCTTTGATCACAATATGACCCTTCTCTGTGGCGATAACCTCCATCTGTTTGAGGTCGCTCAGCATCCGGTTAACGCTTTCCCTGCTCGCGCTGATCATCTCTGCCAATTCGGTATTGGTGATTTTCTTGTCGATGATGCGGTAGGGTCCGTAGTCTTTTCCGTAAGTATTGTTTAAACGGATCAACGTCGAGCAAAGAGCGCCCGGCTTTCCGAACATCATCAGGTCGCGGAATTTGGTTTGGGTCAAGCGATGCATAAGGCCCATCCACTTCATGAATTCCACTGCCAGGTCACCATGCTGCCATAACAGCGTTTCCAAATCTCTTTGTTGAATAATGCCGACTGAACTATCCTCGGTAACCTCGGCGTTAAAACTGTGGATGGAATTCCCGAAAGGGTCCATTTGACCGAACAGATCGCCTTCCTGATACATATATAGAATCAATTGCTTGCCGTCATCCGTAGATTTTGTTATTTTAACCCGGCCTTTTTTAATGTAGTATAGCTTATCGGCGGCGTCGCCTTCCCAAAATAAGTGCGACCCCTCGGGTGCGTGATGATCATACATGGTTTCCAATATTCTTGAGAAATTTTCTTCGGAAAAACAAAGAGTGTTCTGGTTTTGGACAGGCATATTTTGTTCTATGCTCATTGACGATGTCCCTCCATTCAGGTCGGCTTAAGCTCATCCTTGAATTGCGCAGATGCTGCAATGAGGATAGTGAGTTTTAGCACACCTTAACCGTAACCGATTCGCACAAGTTTGGATGTGAGAAAAGTCACACTTATTTTTTCGATTTATTGACAAAACGCAAACAAGCAGAGCGGCTTCGAAAATGAAGACACTCTGCGAAATACTGCACTTTTGAGGACAAAAATCAAATTTTGAAGCGGTATCCGCCGATTTGCTCATTCCAGTCATGCCGCGTAAGGTTTCTCAGTAACGGAATAACCCAATAGTCCAAACCTAATTTGGCTGCATTAAAACCGGCAACGACAATGAAAATTCCCAAAAGCAGCATCTGAGCGTTTGTAGATGTTGTACCGGAAAGCACGAAAGCAAAGTTCATCATGACCCCCATCAAGGCTGCCAAGGTTGTGAAGCAACCGAGCACAAGCCCAAGACCGACGAGAAATTCCCCCCATTGCACTAAGAATGAGAACAGACCGGCATTCGGTATGGCCACGGCATTGAGAAAATCCGCCCACCAGGGCTGAACTGCAGGATGGTCGCCTGTGGATTTTTTGGCGGCAGCCACCAAAAAACCGTATGCGTCGAAAGGTGCGTTCCCGCTGATTTTTTCCCAGCCAGATTTCATCCATTCCCATCCCAGATATATCCGTACAACTGTCAACAGAAATGAAGCAAAACGATGATTACGCAGGAAATCAATAAACAACATATCTCACTCCTTGTATCGTTGGTTGGTTTTCAGGATAAAAGAAAATAAAAAAAGAAAATGTTAAAAAAATCACAAAATCTGAAAATTGGATGGAAAAAAAATTCATCGCCGACATTGCGTCCCTGTGATAAAACTAACATCCAAGACAGCCCTGTTCGGATTATGATGGGATCAAGCTCGGAAAGATTATTGCTAGGATTGCAGAGAAAAAGGAGGGTGAGGCGACATGCTGTCCGGGGTTATTCTGGCAGGCGGAGATAACAAGAGGATGAACGGACAGGTCAAGGCACTGCTTACTTTTGAAGGAACGCCTTTGATATTGAGGCAGATCGCCGAAATGAACAAAATCTGTTCTGAAATTATTATCGTGACGAATGAACCGAGATTGTTTCTCCCGCTGGTGGATCGATCGGTGCGAATCATCACGGATTTTTATCAAGGAAAAGGAATCTTGGGCGGTATGCATGCGGGGTTGATGCTGTCCAAGCATCAAAACGTATGGGTAATCGGATCGGATATGCCCTTTGTTTCTTCTAAAGCAGCGGGGCTTCTATTGGATTTAAAAGAAAATCTTGTGCTTGAAGCAGCGATTCCCCTCATCAAAGGGCGCTTGCATCCACTGCATGCGATTTACGACAAGTCAGTCGCCGAAACAGTTGCGAAGACGCTGCAGAGCGGCATCAGCGATGTGCAGGATGTGCTCAAATCGCTCCGGTGGGCGGAGCTTACCGAACCGAAAGTGAACGAGCAGGGCATACCGAGCAGCTTTGTCACTGCCATCAAGACGCAAACTGATTACAAAAATGCACTCCAATCGGAGCAGTCCGGATCGGAAATCCGCCGATAAAACGTTCACCAAAAAGTAACAAAAATGGACCTTCGTATGTGAAGATTCTCACAGAGAGGGTCTTTTTTTGCGGCTACAATAAAAACGTCATCAAGGTTAAAAAGAACGAGCAGGAAAAGAAAGGAGGAAACCGCAATGGCAGGGAATGAATCGGAGATCGCGGAGATGAAGTCAACATCAATCGAAATGCAGCGCAGCAGGTTAAGTGCGAGTTCGCCGGAAACCACGGACAAGGAGCCTGTATTAACGGGCACATTTGCTTCTGTCATGATTCTTGGAGGATTTTTACTGCTTTCTTGGGTAATCGTATTTATTATATTTCTTGTACGAAACGCTTAATTTGAAAAGAGAATGGGGAGAGGCAGTCTATGCACATTCATCGTTTGGAAAAAATATGGCTGACTTTCGGAATCATCATGTTGTTTGTCTTTTTACTGGTGCTCGGAGTCTCAGCCTTTGCCATGGGTATGCAGCCTCCGGCAAATTACTGCGGAGATTATCAATCCGTTGATTCAACCCGTTTGTCCGAAACGCCACCGTTTGATAAACCGCAGCTTCGGAAAATTGGAGATAACGAATATGAAGCGGTGATGACGGCCTTCGCCTTCGGATATTCTCCGAACCAGCTTGAGGTTCCTGCGGGAGCTACCGTACATTTCGTCGTTACCAGCAAGGATGTGGTACATGGATTTGCGATACCGGGAACCAACGTGAATATGATGGTTCTTCCTGGTGAAGTCAATCAGACGGACCATACGTTCGCCCAACCGGGTGAGTATCTGGTGCTGTGCAATGAATACTGTGGCGTGGCGCATGAATTGATGCAGACCAAAATCATTGTCAAATGAATTTACATTGGCCTTTGTAACGAAAGTGAATTTTTAAGTTAGTATGTACGGAAAGGGTGGACAATATGAATGCTGTAAATTCGGCGCAAATCAGTGCCCCACAGCCGTTTGACCGGAAGGATGCGGGATTGGTTCTGGCCCATATCTTGTTCGCGTTCGCCGCGCTGCTGCTCGGGGGAATTGCAGGATTGCTGCAAGCGTTGGTGCGTGCGGGAATGATTACGCTGCCGGCCAATATCGGGTATTATGAGCTGCTGACCGCACATGGGGTTTTGATGGCTTTGATTTTTACCACATTCTTTATTATCGGATTTCTATACTCGGGTGTTTCCAAGACACTGGGAGGCCGGCTTCTGAATTCTTCAAGAGGGATGGGCTGGGCAGGCTTTGGGTTGATGGCCGTCGGTACGTTAATCGGCACAATAGAAATTTTACTGAACCGCGCGACAGTACTCTATACTTTCTATGCTCCGCTGAAGGCGTCCCCCTATTTTTACATTGCCTTGGCGCTTGTGGTTGTTGGAAGCTGGGTGAGCGGGTTCGGCATCTTTACGCAGTATCGGCACTGGAAAAAGGCAAATCGCGGCCAAATTTCCCCGCTGTTCGCTTTTATGTCGGTGATAATCATGCTGCTTTGGCAGATCGCCACAATCGGAGTCGCGGCGGAGGTCGTTCTGCAGTTGATTCCTTGGTCATTCGGCTGGGTGGACCGGGTGAACATTCTGCTAAGCAGGACGCTGTTCTGGTATTTTGGCCATCCGCTCGTTTATTTCTGGCTGCTGCCGGCTTATATTGCCTGGTATGTGACCATTCCGCAAATTATCGGAGGAAAAATATTCAGCGATGCCTTGGCAAGACTATCGTTTGTGTTGTTCCTTCTGTTCTCTATTCCGGTAGGGTTTCACCATCAATTGATGGAGCCGGGAATCAGCTCGTTCTGGAAGTTTTTGCAGGTCGTATTGACTTTTATGGTTATTATTCCTTCTTTAATGACGGCATTCTCCTTGTTTGCAGTTTTTGAGCTGAACGGGCGCGCCAAGGGGGCTACAGGCTTATTCGGTTGGTTGAAAGTGCTGCCGTGGAAGGACGTCAGATTTTTTGCCCCATTTATGGGCATGTTGATTTTTATTCCAGCGGGAGCGGGCGGAATCATTAATGCAAGCAATCAGATGAATGCGGTTGTCCATAACACGCTTTGGGTGACGGGGCATTTTCATCTGACGGTCGCGACAAGCGTAGCCCTTACCTTCTTTGGGGTTGCTTATTGGCTGATTCCCCATTTGACCGGCAGGAAGCTTACGCCTTTCCTAAATAGATTGGGGATTATACAAACGGTCGTATGGGTGGCGGGCATGTTCCTGATGTCGGGTGCGATGCATATCTCCGGACTTTTGGGCGATCCGCGCAGAACGGCCTACACAACCTATAACGGCAGCGCCGAAGCCGCTTCCTGGGTGCCTTATCATATTGTAATGGGCGTGGGAGGAATGGTCCTGTTCATCGGAATCATCCTGATGACCGTCAATGTGATGCTGCTGCTGAGGGCTCCAAAAAGCGGGGAAGCGGAGGAATATCCGATCGGCGAAGTGACGGAAGGATCGGAAAAAACGCCCGGATATTTGGAGCGCTGGGGAGTGTGGATCAGCATTGCGGTTGTGCTGATTCTGGTCGCCTATACGATTCCGCTTTACGGCATGGCCACCAATCCGGTTCCGGGTTCGCCGGGCTTTAAGACATGGTGATGATCATGCTTGGAGAAGCAGCGTCATAACCGGCAAATTTCATCCGGGCAATTGGCGCAATTGACGATGGTTTTCAGACGCTGAAGGTCGCGGATCACGATTCTCCCGTCCTTCAGTGTCAGGATACCGTTGTCCATATATTCATGCAGCTGGCGATTGACGCCTTCCCGTGTGGTGCCGATAATGTTGGCCAGGTCCGTGTTGGTGAGCTTGATGCAAATATCGATTCCTTCATCGCCGGGAACTCCGTAAGTCTTGGCAAGACGAATCAGCGTTGAGGCAAGGGCCCCGCTTTTGCCGTAAAGCAGCAGGTCGCGAAACTTGGCTTGGGTAGCTTGATGCATCAAGCCCATCCATCTCATGAATTCCACGGCAAAGCCGCCGTTTTGTCCGATCAGTTGTTCCAGATCCTCATGAGGGATAAAGCCGATCATGCTGTCCTGCACCACTTTGGCATTGAAGGTGTGCACCGGTTTACCGACGCTGCCGATTTCCCCGAAAAGATCACCGTCCTGGCGAATGAAAAGAATGAGCTCCTTGCCTTCTTCCGTTGATTTGGTGATGTGGATTTGTCCGGATTTCACATAATACAAGTGTTCCGAAGGTTCACCGTCCCAGAACAAATGAGTGCCTGAGGTGACTTGGTGAAACGTCATGGCCGATTGCAAAAGAAGGAAATTAGACTCGGACAAGAATTGTGAAATCTGGGTATTGGCGTCGGAAAAATTGTTCTGCATGCAGGTTTGCATCTTTAATCACGCCCCGTTCTTGGGATCTGTTACCCTTCATTTTATACGATGCCTACCCTTCTGTATACGTCAATTGCGTATTGGGAAAAAATACATGAAAAAACCTGTTGCAAATCGATTTGATTTTTGATATATTAATACTTGTCGATTTTGCGGAAGTGGCTCAGTGGTAGAGCATCGCCTTGCCAAGGCGAGGGTCGCGGGTTCGAATCCCGTCTTCCGCTCCATTTTTTTCTACGGATGTTGTTTGTGCCCTTAGCTCAGCTGGATAGAGCGTTTGACTACGAATCAAAAGGTCGGGAGTTCGAATCTCTCAGGGCACGCCATTGTTCATCCGGAATGTATCGGGACGTAGCTCAGCTTGGTAGAGCACCTGGTTTGGGACCAGGGGGTCGCATGTTCGAATCGTGTCGTCCCGACCAATAGCAATCTGATGTGCGGGTGTAGTTCAATGGTAGAACTCCAGCCTTCCAAGCTGGTAGCGTGGGTTCGATTCCCATCACCCGCTTTCTAATGGGAAGCGAACCCTAAGGGTTCGGCCGTCCGTGAAGCCTCCTTGAGATCCCGGATCAGGACGAGCGTCCGAATTAACCATAGTCGCCATCCGGGAGGATGGAAATTCACATCCGGCAATTCAGAGAATTCCCATCACCCGCTCCATCTTTGACACCAACGGCAGACCGCAAGGTCTGTTTTTTCGTAAGCTTATCATTAATGCCTAAAATTATTTACATAGTTAAGAGTTCGCATCGACAATGGATTTACGGTTCAAAATAAAGAAATGGAATTGCTGACGGACAGCGCAATATTCGGCTGACGGAGGGTATATCCGAACGGCCGCTGGGGGTGTAGGAGTGAGGGATATTGAGGCTAGGTTGGCCAAGCTGGCCTATAATGGAGACAGAAATGCGTTCAGCGAATTGGTCGACCTTTATACGGACAAAATCTTTCACCTGGCCAACAGAATGCTGGGCAACCGTCAGGAAGCTGAAGATATTGTTCAGGAAACGTTCTTGAGAGTCTATAAAAATCTCGGCAAATATGATCCGAATCAGAAATTTTCCACTTGGATTTATCGGATAGCAACGAATCTATGCATTGACCGTCTCCGCCGGAGAAAACATCAATATTCTCTGGACGCAGAGGTTGCCGACGGGGAAGGAATCGATTGGCATGCCATGCTGGCAAGTGATGAACCTGGACCGGAGCAAAGGCTGATCTTGTCGGAAATACAACTGCAGATGCGAAAAGCGATTGAAGCGCTTCCGGAAAAATATAAGTCGGTGGTTATCCTGCGCTATCTGCATGATTTATCGCTTCAGGAGATCAGTGAAATTTTGGATATACCGGTAACTACCATCAAAACAAGAGTCCATCGAGGCAGGGAATTTTTGCGGAGGAAATTGGAGCAAGACAAACTTTTGCTTTGAGCAAAAATTTTTGAAACAATACCGGACTTGTTGCGTATGGTATTACACGAATCTAAGAACATTGCGGAAAGGAGCGGCTGTCTGTGAATTGCAAGGAGGCCAGACCTTTGATACATGATTATCTGGACGGTGATTTGCAGGAGCCAACAGCCGTTCGGCTCAACGATCATCTGCAAACTTGCTCCGACTGCAGGCTCCTGATGAGACAGTTGGAACAAGCGGATGCTTTGCTTCGGTCGATGCCGGAGGGCAGGCCACCGGCGGGCTTGCGGGATCGGGTCATGGATGCCGTTCCGCCGTCCGTTCCGAAACGCTCCCGGCTGCAGTGGGTCAAGCGTCATCCTGCCGTTTCCGCCGCCGCTTTGTTCCTGCTGGTCATGCTGGGAAGCTATGTGACACTGTGGAATCAAGATACGGAAATGGTCGTCAAGGGGAAAGACCTTCAACATATTATCATACACGGAGATTCGGTGATCGTTCCCGCCGGATATACGGTCAAGGGCGATTTGTTTGTGGAGAACGGCAGGGTCGAGGTCGACGGTAAAGTGGACGGCAACGTTACGGTGGTCGACGGCAAATTGAGTCTGGCCTCAACCGCTTACATTTCCGGTGAAGTTACCAGCATCAACAGGGCACTGGACTGGATTTGGTACCGGATGAACCAGCTTTTCTCCGACTTTACGCGAATATCCCAATAAGCAGGAAGCAGCGGAACCTCCTCGATTGACGATATCGGTCAGGGGAGGTTTTTTTGGTGAAAAAAGGATAATGATGGATTTCGAAAAGAAGTTTATAATTGGTATAATATATGATAAGCTGCGGTCTGCATGGGGGGAGTGAAGAGGTTGGAATTGTTTGCGCAAATCACCATATACGATGTCATTGATATCCTGATCGTCAGTTATGTCATCTACAAGCTGATCCTGCTCGTGCGAGGCACCCGTGCGGTGCAACTGCTCAAAGGCATTTTTGTCGTCGTGATTACTTGGTTGATCAGCATCTGGTTTCATCTGAATACGTTAAAATGGATGATGAACCAAATGTTCACTTTCGGCGTTCTGGCCATCATCATCATCTTTCAACCCGAGCTCCGGCGCGCGCTTGAGCAGTTGGGCAGGGGGAGATTGTTTACCCGATCGTCAACGTATGAGGAGCAGGATTTCTCCAGCCGGGTCGGTGAGGTCATGAAAGCGGTCAATTATTTATCCCGGCGTAAAATCGGGGCTTTGATCGTTTTTGAACGGAATACCGGCTTGAACGATTACATCGAATCCGGAATCCAGATGGATGCCGTCATCACCTCCGAATTATTGATCAACGTTTTTATCCCGAATACGCCGCTGCATGATGGTGCCGTGATGATCCGAAAGAACCGGATAATGGCCGCGGGCTGTTATTTGCCGCTTTCCGAGAATCCCTTCATCAGCAAAGAACTCGGCACCCGGCATCGCGCGGCGATCGGCATGAGTGAAGTGTCTGATGCCATGAGTGTAGTCGTGTCGGAAGAAACCGGACAAGTTTCCCTGGCGCTCAACGGACAGATTGTGCGGGACATCAAAGAGGAGTCTTTGATGTCCAAGCTGTTTGATGAGTTGAATGTAAATGCCAAAACGAAGGAAAAGACCGCCTTCTGGAAATGGAGGAGTGGTCACAATGGATAGATGGCTGAACAATATGTATGTGGTCAGGGTGATCGCGTTGGTTCTGGGGCTGCTTTTGTGGGCGGTAGTGCATATGGACACCACCAAGACGACTACCACCTCGACCGCGCCGCTGTACGGAGCCGAGGATATTTCCAAAGTCAGCATCGAAACTGTCGGCCTGGATAAAAATCATTACCATCTGGTATCGATTTCTCCGTCGACCGTGACGGTCAGGATTAGCGGGAAAACCTCCTCTCTGAATTTGGTGAATACGACGAATTTTCAGGTGCTTCTGGATTTGTCCAACGTGACGGAGGGGGCGCAAATCGTCCCGTTGAAGCTGGAGAAGCTCAAAGATTTTCCGGAAGACGTAAGCGCCGAAGTATTGCCTTCGAGCGTCACGGTCAAAGTGGAGAAGAATCTTAAGAAAGAAATGCCGGTGACTATTGATTTGGGAGGCAGCCCTGCGGAAGGACTTGTAGCGGGAACGCCGATCATCAACCCGAGCAGGGTTCATGTCACGGTTCCGGAAAGCCGGCAGAACGACATTCAATTCGTCCGGGGAAAGGTGCCGGTTGACGGAGCCAAATCTGCGGTAGTCACTCAGGTAAAGCTGGCGGCATATAATGCGGACGGCAAGGAAGTGCCGGCGAGTATCTCGCCCTCAATCGTGGATGTGGAAGTGCCGATTACTAGCCCGTTCAAAAGAATACCGCTGCAGATCAAATTGACCGGGGAGCTTCCGGAAGGATACAGCATTGCCGCTTTCCATCAAAGCGCCGGCCAGGTCACCGTGTACGGACCGCAGAAGGAACTTGACGCGATGCAATTCTATACCGGGCCGCAGATTGATTTGACCAATATGAAAAGCGACAAAACGTTCGTGCTGGACATCCCGTTGAAAGGGAAAGTGACCCAAGTCGATCCGAACCAGATGACCGTGGAATTAACAATCGTCCCGTCCGCCCGGAAAAAGCTGGATCAGGTCGGCATCCTGATCAGCGGTGAGAATAATCAATATGCGACAAAGGTAACGAATCCCGCAAACGGCAAAATCGACTTGATCCTGGAAGGAGCACCTGCTACTATTGAAAAAATGGGCGCGGAGGATGTGCAGGCCTTTGTGGACGTCAGCAACCTGCCTATCGGCAAATACGAGCTTCCGCTGATGCTGAATTTACCTCCGTACGTGAGAAAAGCGCCCAACCAGGATCTCAAGGTCAGTGTGGAAATCAGTGAACGGCCTAACCCGGTGCCGTCCGCCCGGCAGACGAGCGGAAATGAGGCACAGCCGGCCACCGCTCAGCAGACGAATGGAAATCAGGCGCAATCGTCTGCCGCGCAACAGCCGCATGGAAATTTATCGGGACAAACGTCAGAATAAACGCTAAAGGAGAGGCACGACAGCAAAATGGGGAAATATTTCGGAACCGACGGGGTGCGCGGAATTGCCAATAAAGAACTGACCCCCGAGCTGGCTTATAAAATTGGAAGATGCGGGGGGTACGTGCTCACCGGCGAGGTGCAGCGGCCGACCGTATTGATCGGAAGAGATACCCGGATATCGGGTGAAATGCTGGAATCCGCCTTGGTGGCCGGGCTGCTGTCCATCGGAGCGAATGTCGTGCGTCTCGGAGTTGTCAGCACACCGGGGGTTGCTTATTTGACCCGAACCTTGGAAGCTGATGCCGGAGTGATGATTTCTGCGTCGCACAATCCGGTAGAGGATAACGGAATCAAATTTTTCGGACGTGACGGATTTAAGCTTACCGACGAAACGGAATTGCAAATCGAGCGTCTGATGGATGCGGAAACGGATGATTTGCCCCGGCCCGTGGGCGGAATGATCGGAACGGTAACCGATGATCAGGACGCGAAATATCGGTATGCGGAGTTTTTGAAGACGACCTGCGAAACCTCCTTTAAGGGTTTGAGGATAGTGATGGACTGCGCCAACGGAGCGGCCTACGAGCTTGCTCCCAAGGTGTTCCGCGAAATGGGGGCTGAGGTAATCACGCTTGCTGCGGAGCCGAATGGCTTGAACATCAATGACAACTGCGGCTCCACGCATCCGGATCATTTGCAGAAGAAAGTGGTGGAGCACGGCGCCGATTTGGGACTTTCGTTCGACGGAGATGCCGACCGACTGATTGCCGTCGACGAGACAGGCTCGGAGGTGGACGGCGACTTTATTCTGGCGATCTGCGGGGAAGCGATGAATCGAACCGGCCGGCTGAAGCGTTCGACAATCGTGACGACCGTGATGAGCAATATCGGCTTTTTTAAAGCTGCGGCGAATCTTGGTATTCAAGTGGAGAAAACTGCAGTCGGAGACCGGTACGTGATGGAAGCGATGCGCATTGGCGGGTATAACCTTGGCGGGGAGCAATCCGGGCATGTAATATTCCTGGATTACAACACAACCGGAGACGGCATCCTGACGGGCTTGCAGTTGGTCAATACGCTGGTGGGCTCGGATAAAAAATTAAGCGAATTGAAGAGCATGATGCGCAAATATCCGCAAATTCTCATCAATGTGAAAGTGACCGATAAACGCAAGTTCAAGGACAATCCGGTTCTGGGGGAAGCGATTGACAGAGCGGAGCTTGAGCTCGGGAATAATGGCCGCGTTCTGGTGCGGCCTTCCGGAACTGAATCGCTGATTCGCGTCATGGTGGAAGGCCCGGAGATTGAGCAGATCGAATCGCTTGCGCGGCAGATTGCAGGCGTGATCCGGCAGGAGCTGGGCTGATCGGATGTGGTTAGGTGATTGGAATGTACGGACGGATTATTGGAATGAGCTGATGCGTAATGAACGCAGCATAGAAGAACGCAGCTTGGAATGACGCAGATCGGAGCTTAGCAGGATAAGATCTTTTTAGGGTCTTATTTAAGGAATTCTTTTGAATTTGGGGCGAATAAGGTCTTTCGAGGGCGTTAATTTTGTCGAAAAATCCGAAATCCGGTTATTTGGCCTAAAATAACACCCCGAAATTCCTTTATTGCAGTTTTTCAAGCACCTAAAGCCTCACCATCAGACACGCCCGGTTATTCCTCAGAGGTGCGGCAGCCAGCTTCACCTTCCCCTTCCTTACACCTTCATTCTCATCCGACACGTACAATACTCACCTATAGGTTTTTCCAGTGGCTTCATGAAATTCTTCTTTGCTGAAAGAAGAGGTTGCGCACGGTTATGAAAATGAATAAGATGAAGATATGCAATTTGAGAAGGAAAGGAGGGTAGGGGGTTTTTCAAATGAATAAAAGCGCCAGAACTCCGGGGAAGGTGTTCTCTCATCCGTGATTGTCATGTCCGCAGGATCAGCGGACTTGTCGGATAGGATGAAACGGAATACTTCGAAGAGTTGACGAGGTGGAGGTGTTCGAAGGCTTCGGCGGGGACCTCCCGGTGATGATCATCCGCACCGCAAATTGGAGAGCAAAGCTTCCGGGTGACCGGTTGTACAAAGCTCCAATGGGATGACTTGTTTTTGGACGTGACAATGAAGGAGAGCGTGTTTTCACCGTAACGGGAAGAGGGCCATCCATGCTCCCGTAGATTTGAAGAATCGAAGAACATTGAAAATACGCAGCGACTCGACAAGCATACGGGTTTTGAATGGCACGACAGGGCAGTCCACACGTTACGCGGGAAACCTCTTCATCATGTTGAGAAAATTTATGGATATATGGAGGTTCAAATCATTCAATGTGTGGAATCGTAGGATATATTGGAATGAGAGATTCACAGGATATATTGCTTAGCGGTTTGAAAAAGCTGGAGTATCGGGGTTATGACTCGGCAGGGGTTGCGGTATATACGGAGAACGGACTGGAAATCCGCAAGGCGGAAGGACGTCTGGCCGTGCTTGAATCCCAGCTTCAGCAGAAGCCTTTGACGGGATCGATCGGAATCGGGCATACACGGTGGGCGACGCACGGCAAGCCGTCGGATTCCAATTCGCACCCTCATACGGATCAAACGATGAAATTCTCAGTGGTGCACAACGGAATTATTGAAAATTATCTGGAACTGAAAGAAGAATTGATGCTCAAAGGCCATACCTTCGTTTCCGAGACGGATACGGAAGTCATTTCGCATTTGATCGCTGAAGAATACCAAGGGGACATTGTTATGGCCGTGCAGAAAGCGATCAAAAGAATGCGCGGCGCATACGCGATTGCCGTTCTGACCGAGCATGAACCGGACAAATTGGTGGCGGTCAGGCTGGCAAGCCCATTGATTATCGGAATCGGCGAAGGAGAGAATTTCATCGGGTCGGATATTCCCGCGATTCTGGAATATACGCGAAACGTGTATATTTTGAACGACGGGGAAATGGCGGTTTTGACGAAGGATCGTGTCGAATTAATGACAATCGAAGGGAATTTCATTGCCCGGGAAATGTTTCATGTCGATTGGGATTGGGTCACCGCGGAAAAAGGCGGATACGATCATTTTATGCTCAAGGAGATTCACGAGCAGCCGAAAGCCTATTTGGATACAATGGGCAGCAGGATCGCAACCGACGACAGCAAGATTATCTTGAATGAAATCAGCATGAGCGAACAGGAAATACGCGGCATCCAGCGCATTCACGTCGTGGCGTGCGGCACGGCCTATCATGCCGGACTCGTCGGCAAGCAGGTGATTGAAAGCCTGGTGCGCATACCGGTGGAAGCGGAAGTAGGCTCGGAATACCGTTATCGTTCGCCGATCATTACGAAGGATACGCTGGTGATTGCGGTCAGCCAGTCCGGCGAAACGGCGGATACGCTGGCCGCGCTTCGCGAGGCCAAACGTCTCGGTGCGCGAGTAGTCGCGATTACCAATGTGGTCGGCAGCTCGGTAGCCCGTGAAGCGGACGATGTGATCGTTACCTGGGCCGGGCCCGAAATTGCCGTTGCTTCGACTAAGGCATATACCACGCAGCTGATCGCTTTTTATTTGCTCGGGCTGTATATGGCTCAGGTTCGTGGGACGCTGGAGGGGGCGCAGATCCGGGAAATCATTGCCGCATTGCGGCGGCTTCCCGAGCAGGCGCAGCGGATTCTCGAACAGCAGGGTGAGATCAAGGCCTACGCCGAGCTGGTTGCCGAGCACGACAACATGTTCTTTATCGGCCGCAGCTTGGATTATGCGGTTGCTCAAGAGGGCTCGCTCAAGCTGAAGGAGATCTCGTATATCCACTCCGAGGCTTATCCGGCCGGAGAATTGAAGCACGGCACACTGGCTTTGATCGAGGAAGGAATCCCCGTCATCGCCTTGGCGACGCAGCCGGAGCTGTTCGAGAAGACGGTGTCGAACATCAAGGAAGTGAAGGCCCGGGGAGCTTTCGTGCTCGGCATCGCCAACGCCGATGACGAGGAGCTGGTCAAATCCGTCGACCGGCTGCTGACCATACCGAAAACCCTGCCGATCCTGACGCCGGCCCTATCGGTCATTCCGCTGCAGCTACTGGCCTATTACGCTTCGCTGGCCCGCGGCAACGACGTTGACAAACCGAGGAATTTAGCCAAGAGCGTTACTGTAGAGTAAGGGGACACGGGGTTAACAGAATCTTGTAGCCAGCAAATAAAGTCGTTTGCCAGCAAATTAAACTCGTATTGAGCAATTAAAAGTCGTATGGAAGCCGAGCAGATCCAGGATTATTTCCTGACA
>NZ_JAYJLD010000049.1 GCF_035282765.1 Ferviditalea candida
GAGATAAAACCTCAATCTTTCGTCAACTATATGACTGGATCTCCGGTTTGCCCAATTACATCAAGGGTTTACTGCCTAAATTCAGCTGCGAAAGTTGAGTTAATTAATTGAAAGAAAGGACTACTTCATGCAAAATTTATTTGTTTCTCCTCCATTTGATCTTCATATGCATACAACAGCATCTGACGGGGAATATACTCCAATCGATTTAGTCAGGAAGGCACACAGTGTTGGTTTGAAAACAATCGCCATCACCGACCATGATACGTTGGACGCTGTGGAGGAAGCACAAATTGAAGGAGAAAGACTTGGCATTGAAGTCATTGCTGGTGTAGAGCTCAGTACCAAACATAAGGGGAAAAGTGTTGACGTATTAGGATATTACATCACCAATCGAAAAGAATTAGATACACTGCTACAAAAGATGAGAGATGAACGGGAAAATCGAACGCACCGAATTATTGATAAGTTTGTTGAAATCGGCATGCCTCTTACGATCGATGACGTGAAAGAATTCGGTGGCGGCAGCGTATTGGCTCGTCCTCATATCGCAAAGGCGATTGTTAAGAAAGGGTATGTTTCTGACTATCAAACCGTTTTTGATGAATATTTGGCAGACGGGAAACCCTGTGCTCTTGATAAATTTATATTATCTCCGCAGCAAGCCATAGATCTCATCCATAATGCAGGAGGTAAAGCATTCATTGCCCATCCCAAATTAATTGGCAATGACGAACTTGTTGCAGAGCTTTTGAATGAATGTTCATTTGACGGTATTGAGGTTTGGCATCGGAAACATGATCTAGAAGATGCGAGCAGATATGAAGAGATGGCCAAATCTTCTGGCATACTCATGTCCGGTGGCTCCGATTTCCATAACGATGAACATGAATTGGGCCGATTTGGTTTTAATCTAAATAAGGAGCTGCATACATAGTGAAAGGTATCATATTGGCAGGTGGTACAGGATCGAGGTTATATCCGTTGACTAAAGTCACCAACAAACATTTGCTGCCTGTCGGCAAGTATCCGATGATATTCCACGCGATTTCTAAACTGAAGCAATCGGGAATAGAAGATATTCTGATTGTGACCGGGAAGGATCACATGGGAGATGTGGTGAACCTTTGCGGCAGCGGCGGAGAATTCAATTTGAAGTTTACGTATAAAGTTCAAGACGAGGCTGGCGGCATCGCCCAAGCGTTAGGTTTAGCCGAGCATTTTGTGGGTCAAGATCAAATGGTTGTTATTTTGGGAGATAACGTATTTTCGGACTCCATCGCTTCCCATGTAGATAACTTTAAAAAGCAGAAGTCTGGTGCGAAAATCTTGATTCAAGAGGTTCATGATCCTCAACGGTATGGCGTTCCGGAAATTCAAGGGAACCATATTGTTTCCATTGAAGAAAAACCGCAAAATCCGAAAAGCAGCTATGCCGTAACGGGGATTTATATGTATGATCATCATGTGTTTGACATTGTGAAAACCTTAAGACCATCCGGCCGCGGCGAGTTGGAAATTACCGATGTCAATAATGCCTATATTGAAAGAGGGCAATTGACTTTTGACATCCTCCAAGGCTGGTGGACCGATGCCGGAACCCATGCATCATTAGCTAAAGCGAATGAGTTGGCTAAGGATGTTGAATTCGGTGAAGAATTCGGAAAGTTGAAATTGTAAGAGGTGCAAATACTATGAATCTGTCCGAAACAAAACTTCAAGGTGTCTATATTATAGAACCTGATGTATTTGGTGACGCCCGCGGTTTTTTTATGGAAACTTATAATCGGAACCGTTTTTATGAACAAGGTATTGATGTTGAATTTATCCAAGATAATCATTCGCTTTCTGTTGAAACCGGAGTCATTCGGGGGCTGCATTATCAGCTGAATCCAAAAGCGCAAACAAAATTGGTCAGAGTTGCTGCAGGAGCCATTTATGATGTCGTTGTCGATATTCGGAAAAGCTCGCCGACATTCGGTCAATGGACAGGAGTCATTCTAAGTGAAGCCAACAAACGACAGCTTCTTGTTCCCAAAGGTTTTGCTCATGGATTCTGTACAATCGTACCCAATACCCAAGTTCTATATAAAGTCGATGAATATTATTCTCCTGAACATGATCGCGGAATATTATGGAGCGACCCAAAGCTCGGTATAGACTGGCCGGCCTCGAATCCGATTTTGTCGGATAAAGATCGAAGACACCCTATTCTGGAGGATGCTGAAATTAATTTTTAAATCATTTTAACGGAGGCCTCTTATGAAAATATTAGTCACCGGCGGAGCGGGTTTTATCGGAAGCAATTTTGTGTTGTATATGCTCAAAAATCATCCAGATTATGAGATTATTAACTTGGATGCATTGACCTATGCCGGGAATTTGGAGAATCTTTCAAGTATCGAAGAAAACTCTCATTATACCTTTGTCAAAGGAGATATTTCGGACCCCTCAACCATTGATGGTCTATTTGAACAAGGAATCGATGTCGTTGTGAATTTTGCGGCGGAATCCCATGTTGACCGGAGTATTCTGGATCCGGGTATTTTCATTAAGACAAATGTGTCGGGTACCCAGGTGTTGTTGGATGCGGCAAAAAAGTATGGAGTGGAGAAGTTTGTCCAGATCTCCACGGACGAAGTCTATGGAACATTGGGAGATACCGGATTATTCTCAGAAACAACGCCGCTGGCTCCGAATAGCCCGTATTCGGCAAGCAAAGCCGGCTCCGATCTGCTGGTGCGCGCGTATCATGAGACCTTTGGAATTCCTGTGAACATCACAAGATGCTCGAATAACTACGGTCCCTATCAATTCCCGGAAAAATTGATACCGCTGATAATCGCCAATGCATTAAATGACAAGCCGCTGCCAGTATACGGGGACGGCTTGAATGTGCGGGATTGGTTATATGTCGAAGATCATTGCAGCGCCATTGATCTTGTCATACATAAGGGAAAGAACGGCGAAGTCTATAATATAGGCGGCAATAACGAAAGAACCAACATTGATATCGTTAATACTATTTTAGTTGAATTGGGAAAACCCCAGAGCCTGATTCAATTTGTGAAGGACCGTCCGGGTCACGATCGACGGTATGGGATTGATGCTACAAAGATAAGAACGGAATTAGGCTGGAATCCGCAATTCCCGTTTGACAAAGGGATTAAGACCACGATCCAATGGTATTTGGATAACCAAATTTGGTGGGAGCGGATTCAATCCGGAGCATATCAAGCCTACTATCAAAAACAATATGGTTCGAGACTGGGAGCATAAGCCATGAAAATTGTTGTCACGGGTGCGGGAGGACAATTAGGACAAGATTTGGTTCGGATCATGAATGAACAGCATGAAGTATTCGGATTAACCCGAAATGAATTGGATATAAAAGACTTGCAGCAAACCCAATCGGTGATCGAATCCATTCGTCCGGATGCTATTGTTCATGCGGCTGCCTATACAGCGGTAGACCTGGCGGAGGATGAAGAAACGGAAGCCTATCAGGTGAACGCCTTCGGAAGCCGCAATATAGCTTTGGCAGCGGAACAAGTCGGCGCCAAAATTTGTTATATCAGCACGGATTATGTTTTTGATGGCCAAGCTGCGACACCCTATCGGGAATATGATAATACCAATCCTGCAGGTGTATACGGAAAATCGAAGAGAGCCGGGGAGGACTTGGTGAAGACTTTATCTTCCCGGTATTTTATCGTTCGAACGTCGTGGGTTTACGGGAAGCACGGGAACAATTTTGTGAAAACCATGTTGAAATTGGCCAAAGAAAAAGATTCTCTTAAAGTGGTCCATGACCAGGTTGGTTCACCGACATATACAGTGGATCTGTCTTATTTTATTAAAGAATTAATAGAAACTGAAAAATACGGGATTTATCATGCTTCGAATACGGGGACATGCTCTTGGTTTGAGTTTGCCAAAGCCATTTTTGAAGAAAGCAGTATAAAAGTAAATGTTCAGCCCTGCACAACCGAAGAATTTCCGCGCCCAGCTCCAAGACCCAAGTATTCGGTGTTGGATCATTTATCCATTCGTGCGAACGGATTTCAGGACTTCAGACATTGGCGCGAGGCTTTGAAAGAATTTATTTCAAAAGAGATGGAAGATCAATAAATCATGAGAGAAAACATATGACGTTCCAAATCGGATTTGTTCTGGCTGTTGTCGTAATTATGATCGTATTTCTTGTTCTGGAAGTGGCAAGACCCGAGATTATTGTCTTCACCTCATTATCCGTATTGCTTCTCTCCGGCATTCTCACGCCTGATGAAGCGCTGCGCGGTTTTTCAAATCAAGGAATGCTTACGATCGCTCTCTTGTTTGTCGTCGCGGGTGCTGTTCAAAACAGCGGAATCTTGAATAAAGCGATCAGCCTGTTGTTGGGACATTCAAACAATTTAAAAACCGTCTTGTTTCGATTCATGTTTCCTGTGACGGCGATCTCCGCTTTCATGAACAACACGCCGATTGTCGTCATGCTGATGTCGGATATCAAGAAGTGGAGCCGGGACCATCATATTTCCCCGTCCAAGCTGCTGCTGCCGTTATCCTATGCGGCGATATTCGGCGGGATGATCACGTTGATCGGAACAGCGACGAATCTTGTGGTTCATGGATTGATGCTTGATTACGGGATGCGGGGCATGTCGATGTTCCAATTGTCGGCCGTTGGGATTCCGGCAGCCATTCTAGGTATTCTTTACATGGTGTTCATTGGGCAAAAGCTGCTGCCGGATAATAAATCCCTGGATGAAACGTACTATGAAAAAAGAAGAGAATATCTTACGGAGATGGTTGTTTCTCCTGATTGCACCGTTATTGGCAAAAGCATCGAACAGGCCGGATTGAGAAATTTGAAGGGTTTGTTTTTGTTCGAAATTATCCGCAGTAAAGAACACATTACCCCGGTCCCTTCCTACGAAAAAATTGAAGCGGGCGACCGCCTGCTTTTTTCCGGAGATATCGCCACTATTGTGGAGCTTCAGAATATTAAAGGACTGTATCTGGAAACGGGAACGGATTTGAATATGAATCATATGAAGGATGGCAGTGCCCAATTGATAGAAGCCGTCGTCTCTCACCATTCGGGTCTGCTGCAGAAAACGATCAAACAGCATAATTTTCGCAGCAGGTATGACGCAGCCGTGGTTGCGGTTCACCGAAACCATGAACGCATTCAGGGGAAAATCGGGGATATTGTTTTGCGGCCGGGGGATACATTGCTTTTACTGGCGGGTAAAGAATTTTTCAAGCGAAATGCTGAATCAAGTGACTTTTATTTGACTTCCCCTGTGGATTCATCGATTAAACCGGCAAATTCCGAGAAGGTCAAGCTGATATTGTTCATTGTGTTGGCCATGATTCTGGTCGCTTCTCTCAATTGGTTGTCGATGTTTAAGGCGTCGTTGTTGGCGGTCATTCTGCTTTTTATTACCCGGTCGATTGTGTCGGAAGATGTGCGAAAATCTGTTCATTTGGATGTGCTGCTATTGATTGCAAGCTCGTTAGGAATTGGATTGGCCTTGGAAAAGACAGGGGCGGCGGCTTGGATAGCATTAGTGATTCAGAAATTTGGCGGCGGCTTTGACTTTATTTCTTTGCCGTTACTGGTATATATCATGACAAATTTATTGACGGAAATCATAACCAACACCGCTGCTGCAGTCATCATGTTTCCAATCAGTGTTGCTCTTGCGAACCAAATGAATATCGACCCGATGGGGTTGATTATTACCATGACCATTGCCGCTTCCGCCAGCTTCGTTACCCCGATCGGTTACCAGACGAACTTGATTGTATACGGTCCGGGCGGGTATAAATTTTTCGACTATGTGAAGGTGGGTTTGCCCTTGAGCCTGATTTACATGGTTACTACTGTTTCCATCGTGGGTATTTTGTGGTAGTTTTTGTTGAAGTAGTTCTCCAGCCTCTAGCACAGTGTGGTATAATAGTGTCGAAAACATAGAGAAATTTGGAGAATCGTTATGGATGTCAGCATTATCATCGTTAATTTTAATACCTGTGAACTGACGTTGAATGCGATCCAGTCCGTCTTTCAATCCCGGACGGATTATTCCTATGAAATCATTTTAATCGATAATGCTTCTACCGACGGCTCGGTTGACCGGATCAGAAAAGAATACCCGAGTGTGCATTTGATCGTCAATCGGGATAATCTCGGTTTCTCCAAAGCGAACAATCAAGGCATAAGGGCTGCGTCCGGACGGTATATTTTACTATTGAATTCGGATACGGTCATGCAGCCTGAGACGTTGGATGTAATGGTTCGATTCATGGAGGATCATCCGGAAGTGGGGGCCGGGGGCTGTAAGGTTGTGCTGCCGGACGGAACTTTGGACAGGGCATGCCGCAGAGGTTTCCCAACTCCGCTTGCCTCGTTCTACTATGCGTTTGGTTTTTCCCGATTGTTCCCGCGTCACCCGCGGTTTAATCAATATCAGCTTTCCTATCTGGATCCAGATCAGGATTATCCCGTGGATAGTCTGATGGGAGCGTTCATGTTGGTGCGCAAAGAGACGATTGATCAGGTCGGACAGTTGGATGAGGATTTCTTCATGTACGGCGAGGACATCGACTGGTGCTACCGGATCAAGCATGGAGGCTGGCATGTCTATTATTATCCCTATACGACAATCATTCACTATAAAAGAGCCAGCAGCCGCAACAAGCCGTTTAAAATCATCTATGAATTTCATCGGGCGATGCTTCTGTTTCATAATAAACATTACAAACGCAAATATGCTTGGTGGGTGAACCTGCTAGTCTATCTGGGAATCGGCATAAAGTTCGTCAGCGCTTTCCTATCAAGCAAGTTAAGCTTGTCGCAGAGGTGAAAACATGATTCGACAAAGCCAAGGCTTTCTCACGCAACTCTATGCCATAGTCGATTTTTTGGCGGTTCAACTCATCTTTGTGTTTGCCTGGTGGTTGAAATTTGAAAGCGGATTATTGGCCTTTTCATCGCCGCTTCCTTTTAGGATCTACTTGCTTTGGAGTGCCGCTTATGGAGTTATCGTGGTCATTGCCGGGTTTTTAATAGGGTTCTATACGCCGAAGCGCAAAAAAAGATTTTCCTTCGAAGCCCTGAAGATCGTTCAAATCCATTTTATCAGCTTGCTGGTCTTGTTGAGTGTCTTGTTTATTGTGAAAGAAGTCCATATTTCCCGTGAGTTTCTGGCGATTTTTGTGTCGGGCAATATTTTTTTTATGGGAATTTATCGATATCTCATCAAGAAGGCTCTGAAGTCGCTCAGGGAAAAAGGATATAATAAACAGTTCGTATTGATTCTGGGAGCGGGGTCGGTCGGCCGCAAATTTTATGAAAATTTGCTTGAGCAGCCTGAATTGGGCTTTGAAGTCGTTGGATTTCTTGATGATTTTCAACGGGAGCATCACCCTGAATTTGTTGGATATAAGCCGATTATCGGAACGGTGGATGACCTGGATTCCATCCTGGGAAGAATCATCATAGATGAGGTCATTATTGCCCTGCCGCTTGAGGCGCATCATAAGTACGCCAAAATTATTGCGGCATGTGAGAAAGCCGGGGTCAAAACGATGATCATTCCGGACTACTTCGATATTCTACCTGCCAGGCCGTTTTTTGAGAATTTTGCCGGCATCCCGATTATCAATGTCAGAGACATTCCGCTGGATGAAGTCAGAAACCGGTTAGTCAAACGGATCTTCGATGTCTTGTTTTCGCTTGCGGCAATTGTCATTACGCTTCCGCTCTTGATCCTGATTGCGGCGGCAATCAAAGCAACGTCGAGAGGTCCGGTCATTTTCAAGCAGGAACGTCTCGGCTGGAACCGGCGTCCGTTCATGATGTATAAGTTCCGCACGATGAAGGTCTCGTCCGGTATTCAATCGGATACGCAGTGGACGGTTAAAGATGATCCTCGCCGGACTTGGTTCGGGACATTTTTGCGCAAGACCAGCTTGGACGAATTGCCCCAGTTTTTCAATGTATTGAAGGGGGATATGAGCGTGGTCGGCCCGAGGCCGGAGCGGCCCTTTTTTGCCGAACAGTTCAAGGAGGAAATTCCGAAGTATATGGTCAAGCACCATATCCGGCCGGGCATTACCGGCTACGCCCAGAGCAGCGGCCTGCGGGGTGACACGTCCATTGAAGAACGGATTCGGCATGATATTTTTTATATTGAGAATTGGACGCTGCTCTTTGATATCAAAATTATCTTCAAAACTCTGGTGAACGGTTTCGTCAATCGCAATGCCTATTGAAATAAATCTTATATCCCAGTATTTTCCCCCTTGGAACCGAATATATCTTCATATATCTTCTCTCAGGGGGGTATGAGGATGCGGGAACCGGATCAGCGGGAGGACAGGCCTCCCCAGGTCGGCAGAGGAATGGTCATCGGGCTTTTGGCAGGCCTTGTGTTGTGGGCGGTTATCTATGCGATTTGGGCGTTGTTTCGATAATTACAGCAAATTTTCATACTTCTGTGCGCCATAGAGCACACGCATAATAACAACCTGTTTTTCCGCCTCGTCGATCAGATGAAAGACAATATAGTTATTAACAATCAGCTTGCGATAGCCTCGGCTGGTTAATATATCGTCTGCACTCCATCAACCCATAGGCACTTTGGGGCAACGAGGTGTTCTGAAATATACCGGTATATCCTGTCTAAATCATCCTCGGCGATGGGGGTAAACTTAGGCTGGTAATGAACACTTGCTCTCCCTCCAGCAGGGGAGTGCCGTCTGTAATTTGCTTTTCCGCTTTCCCCAGTTTTTTATAGACATCCGCAAGTGCCAACTGTCTTTCATAGGTCTCTATGCTCATAATCACTAAGTCACCATATCCATTTTTGGTGATAAAGATAGGCTCTGACTGGTTGTGGCAGAGTTCCGAAATTTTACTTGTGTTTCTCAATTCAGCGATAGGCCTTATCTGTGGCATAGGATCAACTCCTTTCCTTGGGTCCCCTGAATCATTTGATATATTCAACGCAATTTGCTACAAATCATGAATAAACCCACTCCCCCCTCCCCATACTGCATATAAAACAGTACAGGGGAGGTTTGTTCTATGGAAAAGCATGAGCAGGGAAAAGGACCGTATGACCAAACAGATTCAACCTCATGGTCGGATAGTGAGCTCCCGGGGGGCATGTTGTCTTGGGCGGGTAATCCGCAGCAGATGGAAGAGCCGGTATTATTGACGGACGGCCGTCAGCCGGAGGCGGCAGTTGCCTGGACGCCCACCAATGAGCAGCCGGAGGAGCCCATATCATCGGCGGACAGTCAGGTTGAAGATAAGCCTCCGTGGTCAACCGGGCATTGGTCCGATGACTTGATCGGGTTTCTGGACGGCACCGAAGGGTACGGGTTTGTGAATCCGCTTGGAGTGAGCAAGGGCTTTGCGCTCGGACTGATTCTCGGAGCTCTGCTGTGGGCTGGGATGATTGTGGGGATTTTGTATTTGATGCGGTAGGGATCGACGGAATTTTTAGGAGCGGTCACGCTCTCTTTTAACATGTTCATTTTATCTCGTTCATCCTATCTTGTCTTCGCTTTTAACGGGTCTCTTTTTTCATCGATTTATCCTTCCCTTTAGACCGTTGATCGCCCATTTTTGCCATGTCCGTTTTTTTCTCCGGAAATCCCTTAAATCCCTTGCAGCATGTCTGCATAAATGTCCAAGTCTCCTCATAGTAATGTATCAGTCCGTACAATATGGGTGGAGGGGATGATTCAATGCGTCGGGTGATGGGGATTGCAGCCGTCATGCTGATCGGGATCGCTTTGCTGGCGGGATGCGGCGGTAAGAAGGATGCCAATTCGGTTGTCAAGGAGCTCGATCAGAACGTTACGAAGATGGAAAGTTACAAGGGAGAGGGCACCATGGTGCTGCATACGGGGCAGCAGCCGTTGAAATACAACGTGGAGGTGTGGTACCAGAATCCGCATTACTACCGCGTTGCCCTCACCAATGAGGCCAAGGACGTCACGCAGATCGTGCTGCGCAATGATGAAGGGGTGTTTGTGCTGACGCCTCATTTGAACAAGAGCTTCCGTTTCCAAAGCGATTGGCCGGAGAAGCAAGGGCAGGTTTACCTGTATCAATCGCTGGCCAAAAGCATCGTGAACGACACGAACCGCCAGTTTGCCGCAGAGAACAAGGCTTATGTTTTTGATGTGGCGGCCAACTACCAGAACAGCTCGCTGGTGCGCCAGAAGATCTGGCTGGATAAGAACAATTACGCCCCGCAGCGGGTGGAGGTCAGCGATCCGGACGGCAATGTCCTGGTGGAAGTCAGCTTTGACAGCTTCAAGTTCAACGCGAATTTTGAAAAGGACAGCTTTGACATGCAGCGCAATATGACCGCATCGAATCTGCAGTCCATGGCGGCGATGGTCCCGGCAGACGGCGGATCCGGAAAGGCGGCGGGGGATCAAAGCCAAGCGACCGCTCAAGCGAATACTAAAACGAACAGTCAGGCAAGCAGCCAATCTTCATCAAGCAAAAATCAGGGATTCGGCGTCATCGAGCCTGCCTATACGCCCATGGGTGTAGCTCTGAAGGATATGAAGGATTTGAAGCTGGGCGACCAGGCCGGGGTCATGCTGCGATATGAAGGGAACTATCATTATTCGCTCATGGAGGCGCGGCCGGAGGCACAAACCGTGACTGCAATGAACGGGAATATTGTGGATCTCGGAGAAAGAATTGGCGTGCTGCTGGGGGATCAGATGAAGACTCTTGCCTGGACCACGGGCGGTGTCGAGTTCCGGTTGACCAGCGGAGATCTGCCGGTTTCCGAAATGGTCAATATCGCCAAGTCGGTCGAAGGCCAGATTGGCAAATAATAACGGCGATTTGCGCGGAATGTTCATTGACAGTGCCGCTAGAACCCTTTAACATAGGGTTTATGGGCAAGAAGGAACGGGTGCTGCGAAAACAGGCTTGGGGCAGGACCGAACGGTTCTTTCGATTTCAAAGAAGGTGAACATGGGTGGATTCGTTTTACCGTCCGACCTGGGTGGAGATTTCGCTGGATGCTTTGCGCAGCAATGTGGCGGCGTTTCGCAGCGTGCTGCCGCAGGCGATGAAGCTGATGGCGGTGGTCAAGGCGGACGCCTACGGGCATGGAGCCAGGGAAGTGGCGCAGGAAGCGCTCGCTTGCGGAGCGGACTATCTCGGCGTCGCCTTCCTGGATGAAGCGCTGGAGCTTCGGGCAGCGGGGATCACGGCGTCGATTCTCGTATTGGGGTATACCCCCGTAGCAGGCATCCTTACGGCTTACGCGAACGATATCACGCTGACCGTGTACAGCGATGAGGTGCTGGAGGCGCTTGCCGGGCTGCATCGGGAATATGCGTCATTCGGCCGGCCGATGAAAATTCATGTGAAGATCGATACGGGCATGGGTCGAATCGGTCTACACGATCAGGAGGGCGCTGTCCGGTTCATTGAGCGGGCGATCCGGCTGGAAGGCGTTAGCGTGGAAGGCCTGTTCACCCACTATGCCCGGGCCGATGAAGAGGATAAGGCTTATACGTTCGAGCAGCATCGGCGATTTGAAGCGATTGTTGAGCATTTTCGGTCCAAAGGCGTCGTCTTTCCGATCCTTCATGCGGGCAACAGTGCAACAGGCATTGAATTTCCGGAACTTTCATATAATATGCTTCGGCTGGGAATCAGTTTGTATGGACTGTACCCTTCCGAGGAAGTGAATCGCAGGAAAGTGGAGCTTCTTCCCGTGATGAGCTTCAAAACCAAGCCGGTCATGATCAAAACGTTGCCCCCCGGCTCAGGAATCAGCTACGGCACGATCTACACGACAAGCGGCGAGGAGACCATAGCCACACTTCCGGTAGGCTATGCCGACGGCTACACGCGGATGCTGACTTCCAAGGCGGAAGTGCTGGTGCGCGGACACAGAGTGCCGGTGGTTGGAAAGATCTGCATGGATCAATGCATGATCAACGTGACGGATGTTCCCGAGCTGCGGCTGGATGATGAAGTAGTGCTGTTCGGCAGGCAGGGCTCGGAAGTCGTTTCGGCGGATGATCTGGCAGCGGCGCTGGGGACGATCAATTACGAAATCACGTGCATGGTGTCCAACAGAGTCCCGAGGGTTTACATCCGCAACGGACAGCCGTACAAGGTCGTCAATCGCCTGCTGTAAGAGGGAATAATTCCGAATATCCCCTACAAATACCATTTAAAAAACGGGATTTTGAACAGGAGTTTTGCCGTATTGCGGCGAAATATATAGGTCATAACGATACGGCAGGGTTTCACTGCGGCTTTCCTTCGGCTTTAGGGCAGCCGATGTGTATAGCATAATTGCTATACTTTAGGCATACACTTTTTTTGTATAAAATTGCTTCAGGTACGCCATAATGGTAATACTGGACTGGAAATGTTGTGGGGGTGCGAGATTGGTGACCAATGCGCAGAACACAAGAAGGATCATGATCAGCTTGCCGGAATATCTCTTGCAGGAGGTAGACGGTGTCGTCGAACGGGAGAATTCCAATCGCAGCGAATTCATCCGACAAGCGATGAAGCTCTATCTGACGGAACGCAAGAAACGGCATCTTCGCGAGACCATGCAGCGGGGTTATATGGAAATGGCCAAAATCAACCTGCATATTGCGGTGGAATCATTTCAAGCGGAGGAAGACGCGGACAATACTCTTGACCGCTTAGTAAGCGGGGTGTAAATGTTGATTGTTAAACGCGGCGATGTTTTCTTTGCTGATCTCTCTCCTGTTGTGGGTTCGGAGCAGGGAGGTGTCCGCCCGGTGCTGGTGATTCAGAATGACATCGGCAACCGGTTCAGCCCGACCGTTATTGTGGCGGCAATCACCGCCCAAATCCAGAAGGCCAAACTGCCCACCCACATAGAGATTATTGCGGAAACCCACGGGTTTGACCGGGATTCCGTCGTATTGCTGGAGCAAATTCGAACGATCGACAAGCAGCGGTTAACCGACAAAATCACCCACCTGGATGAAGAAATGATGTCAAGGGTGAACGATGCGCTGCAGATCAGTTTGGGACTGATCGATTTTTAACATTTTTCGCAAGCCGACTATCATATGTTCAGAATGCGTGACCGGCGAGGGCCCCAAGTCCCTCGTTTTTTACCGTATGGGGCCTTTAAGCCGCCGATACCGGCATGCTTCATGCCGCTATTCATACCGCAAATGCAGCCTTTTGGGGTCTGGGCGGAAAGAGTCCGGGGAAAAAATCCTGGAGGTTCGATAAAGAAAGAAATCTTCCTTTATTTGTGATAAGAAGGATGCCTTCGCTCAAATAGAGCAACATTTTTCCTTTATATCTACATAAGGCTTTCATGACGCAGTGCCTTGCGACGAATTTTCATGATGCAATCATGCGGCAAGGTTCCAACACCATTATCATTCATTTTCAGGGCAGAATTTTCATCCGTTTCCGGACTTGCCGGAAAGCAAAATCTTATCGGCATCAACACCAACCTGCCTCTAAATGCGGTCATTCTTCCTTGAATTGACCTCGATAGAGGCTTTTTACTGTTTGTGCACCGGTTTTTGATTGTTTATTACTGCGGAACAAGAAAGGACGAAGCGGAGATGAGCGGAAACACGAAGGATCAGAGGACTCCGGCAGAAAGGATGAGGGCTGGCGGGACGCAAACGGACCTGAAGGAAACCGACCTTATGGAAACCGGACAGGCCGGAGCGGGCCAGGGTTCCGTACGGCCTGCGGGGGAGCAGGGGAAGGAGCAGGAGAAGGGACAGGACCAGGAGAAGGAACAGCAGGCCCGCATCCTGAGGCAAATCGCCGCGGAGCTGGAGCTGGCGGTCTCCAAAGTGCGCGCCGCTGTCGAGCTGCTGGATGAAGGCAATACCATTCCGTTCATTGCGCGCTACCGCAAAGAGATGACCGGGGAACTGGACGAGAATCAGCTGCGTTCGGTGGAAGAACGGCTGCAGTACCTTCGCTCCCTGGAGGAGCGCAAGCGGGAAGTCATCCGTTTGATCGACGAGCAGGGTAAGCTGACCGAGGAGCTGCGAACGGCAATTATCCGTGCGGACAAGCTTCAGGAGGTGGAGGACCTTTACCGTCCGTACCGCCAGAAGCGCAAGACGCGGGCGAGCGTCGCCAAGGAGCGGGGCTTGGAACCGCTGGCCGACTGGCTGTCCGCTCAGCCAAGGACGGGCTCGCCGGAGCTGGAGGCAGCCAAATACGTTGATCCGGAGAAGGAAGTACATACGGCGCAGGACGCGCTTCAAGGCGCGATGGATATCATCGCGGAAAATATCGCCGACGACGCCAAGATCCGCGCATGGATCCGGAGCAAGACGAAGGACAAGGCGCTGCTCGTGACCGAAGCGAAAACCGCCGGGCAGGAATCGGTGTATGAAATGTATTACCAATATCAGGAGCCTGTGAAAAAGCTTCCGCCGCACCGTATCCTGGCCATTAACCGCGGAGAAAAAGAGGATGTGCTGAAGGTCCGTCTGGAAATGGAAGAGGGTGAAATTCACCGTTACCTGGAGAAACAGCTGATTCGCGGGGAATCGGCGGTCAAGGCGCTGCTCACGGCTGCGTATGAGGACGCCTACAAGCGGCTGATCGCGCCTTCGGTCGAACGGGAAATCCGCAATGAGCTGACGGAAAAGGCGGAGGAGCAGGCCATCCGGATCTTCTCCGAAAATCTGCGCAATTTGCTGCTGCAGCCGCCTGTCAAGGGTAAAATGGCGCTGGGCGTCGACCCGGCCTACCGCACAGGCTGCAAGCTGGCGGTTGTGGATGAGACCGGCAAAATGCTAGAAGTCGCCGTCACCTACCCGACGCCGCCGCATAACAAAATCGCCGAGGCGGAAGCCGTCTTCAAGCGGCTGATCGAAAAGTACCGTGTGGAGATCGTGATTATCGGCAACGGCACCGCCTCGCGGGAAACCGAGCAGTTCGTCGCCGATATTATTCGCAAAATGAAGGGGCGCTCTTTGAAATATATTATCGTCAATGAAGCGGGGGCAAGCGTTTATTCGGCCTCTAAACTGGCGCAGGAGGAATTTCCGGAGCTGGATGTGGCGGAGCGAAGCGCGGTATCGATCGCGCGGCGTCTGCAGGATCCGCTTGCGGAGCTGGTGAAGATCGATCCGAAATCGATCGGCGTGGGGCAGTATCAGCATGACGTGCATCAAAAGCGCCTGGAGGAGAGCCTGAAGGCCGTTGTGGAATCGGCGGTCAATCATGTCGGCGTGGAGCTGAACACCGCCTCTTCCTCCTTGCTTTCCTATGTATCCGGCATCAATGCGACCACGGCCAAAAATATCGTCAAATTCCGCGAGGAAAAAGGAAAATTCAGCAGCCGCGAGCAGCTGCTCAAGGTGCCCCGTCTCGGCGCCAAAACGTATGAGCAGTGCATCGGATTTTTGCGGATTAACGGGGGAGACGAGCCGCTGGACAACACGCCGATTCATCCCGAATCTTACGATATTGCCGAACGTTTGTTAAAGGAGCTTTCGCTGACGAAGCAACAGCTGGGAACCGCGGAATTGAAAGACAAGCTGCGGACCGTTCAGACGGAGGAAATGGCGGAGCGGCTGCAGGCGGGCGTTCCCACCTTGCGCGATATCGTTGACAGCCTGCAGAGGCCGGGCAGAGATCCGCGGGAGGAGCTGCCGGCGCCGATCTTCCATACCGACGTGTTGAAAATGGAGGATTTAAAGCCGGGCATGCAGTTGCAGGGAACGGTACGGAACGTGATCGATTTCGGGGCGTTCGTCGATATCGGCGTCAAGCAGGACGGATTGGTGCATATTTCGCAGCTGAGCGATAAATACGTCAAGCACCCGACGGAAGTCGTCTCCGTCGGAGACATCGTGACCGTATGGGTGCTTGGCGTGGATGTGAATAAGGGCAGGATCAGCTTGACGATGAAGGGCCCGGATGAAAAAGCCCGATGAGCGGTTGCTCATCGGGAGGCTGTCAATTTCTTCGGGCTCTGGCTCTTATGGAGATTGATGCTTCCCGCTGCTGCGGACTCGATGGAGGCGTATAAGGCCTCCGGCGTGATGTCCGGACTGCCTCCATTAATTCTCGGCAGCAAATACGGATCGCTCGTTTTGGAAATGAGTCCGGGTCTGGTTGTAAAAGCGTAACGGATTTGCACTTCCTTTAGAGTTTTGATGGCTGTGTTGTTATGCATGCCGTAAGGATAGGCAAAGGTGTCGATCGGATGAGGCGTAAGAACGGAAAGCTGTTGAACGCACTTCTGCAAATCCGTCTTGATGCGCTGCTCGTACTGCTGTTGGGTTTCCGACTTGCCGTCGATCTTCATCGGTCCGGTTAATGCGTCATGCTTGCGGTCGACCTTGAAATGGAGATTATCCGTATGCGCTTGAACCTCCATGTCGGGATCCGCATGCGTCATTGCGACGATTTGATCGGTCGTCATGTGCGGCGTGTAAACCTTTACATTTTTCTGAAAGGCGCCGGTGATGACAAAGCAAACAGCCGGAATATGCCGTTTAGCCAAGATGGGATACGCAATCGAATAATAGCTTTCGTATCCGTCGTCAAACGTGATCAGTGCGGCATTGTCGGGAACTTTGCCGCCGTGCATGAACGCTCTGAATTGGTCTAATGAAATAAAATGAATGCCTTTTTTCGAAAGGTAATCGATTTGTTGCGCGAACAGCTCGGGGCTTATGATATCTCTGCCCTTTAGTTTTGGATCCAGGTGGTGAAACATTAAGACGGCGACTTTATCGTGATAAGGAAGCGAGGGCTTCAGGCTTGCAGCCGGGACGGGATAGATGGCCTGAGAAGCCTGATTTCCGTACACGGTATCGATAACCGTCGTTTCCACTTGGGCTGCCTCTTGAACTGGAACGGGCGGGGACTCCGAGTGCGGGTCAGGATTTGACACGGTGTGAACCAATTGCTTGGCCCCTGAATGATTGTGATAGAGAACCAGATAAAAAGATGAAACAATAAGCGCAATTCCAATTAATCCAAGGGATAATATTTTCCGCATGTTCGATGCATCGCCTGACCTTTTCTCTCTAGTAATTTGGTACTAAATACAATGTAGTCGACATACGGTTTTTTGACAATAGTTTTCTTTTAACTCTATCTAAACTATTTGGAAATTCTGTCTTACTCAGAATCTATCTTGCTATGGATATAAATTGGTAGATTTGGAAGAGGAAATTTCGAATTATTTATTTATGCGGTAAAAAAACCAGCAGTCGTTCAATAAACGGATCTGCCTGCGGTCTTTGTTCTGAAAAGCACGCGATAATTGATGACGCAACCAGGAGGGCAATGCATTCAGCTCCTTCCCGCATTTTTCTTGTCACTATCTTATGATACGGGAAGGGCGTCTGTGCCTGTTTTAAGCGGGAATCGGTCCGTCGATCGTCCGGATTTGTTACATTTTACGCTTCTTCTTCGTACCACTGTTCCAGCTGAGCCTGCAGGGCGCGAATTTCGGTCAACAGCGAGATGACCGGATAGGACTTGTCTTCAATGGCAGCAAAGCTTTTTTCCAAATCATTGATATAGTCGAGGCTGCTGGTTATTGCATAGGCGCCCACGGTGATTTCCAGGTTGTCGCACTCCGCAACCGCATGCGGGAGCTCCGGAGCGCTGTCAGCGGCCAGCTTGCCAATTTCCTTATGCAGCCGATGATGCAGGGCGGTTAATTGATAGGCGTGGGATGCTGGAATTTGCACAAATTCAAGGTTATCTGCATTTTGCAGGATGACGTACCGCATATTGGACATGGATAGAGTTCTCCTCCCGGAAATTCCTTGTAAACGGCGCTTTTGTTCGGCATGAACCTACTTGACAGTTTACCGCAAGCTTCGGTTACAATTCAAGTGAATCGGTTTGTTCGCTTGATACGGAATTCAAGAGGCAGTACGGAGTTGGAAAAGCGTGAAAACCGCAAAGGGAGAGAATACCGGTGAATGACCAGCAGCTACAGACATGGATCGAGCGCGTATCGCTCCAGTATTTTGACATGCCGTTTGTGCATAAAGCCTCATTTAACGGCAAACTCCGCACAACGGGAGGAAGGTATTTTCCCGGCACGCACAACATCGAGATCAGCCGTTTGCAGTACGATACGTTCGGTGAGGAAGAAGTAGAGAAGATCATTAAACATGAGCTTTGCCATTATCATCTCCATCTAACGAACAAAGGATACAAGCACCGTGATGATGATTTTAAGCGATTGCTGAAAAAAGTCGGCGGAAGCCGTTATTGCCGTACATTGCCCATCCCCAAGCAAGCGGAGCCGTATCGCTACCGGTTGGAATGCGCGGACTGCAAAGCCGTTTACTACCGCAAACGCAGGCTGAATCCGCGCAAATATGCATGCGGCCAATGCCGGGGCAAATTGAGTCTGCACGAGCTGCAAAACGGATGCTGACAGGCGGCATTTTCCGTTTTCGTCACATTTTACAGGCACGATTCGTCATCTTGACTTCACGGGGTTTTCATGATAAATTAAATTTTGTCACATTCCCCGATAGCTCAGTCGGTAGAGCACTCGGCTGTTAACCGAGTTGTCACAGGTTCGAGTCCTGTTCGGGGAGCCATTTTATTCATGGAGAGGTACCCAAGAGGCCGAAGGGGGCGCTTTGCTAAAGCGTTAGGGTGTAACAGCCGCGAGGGTTCGAATCCCTCCCTCTCCGCCACATTCATTTCGAAATCACTTTGAGTTTGAAGCAGAAGTGAGAGTCGCGGACGGCGGCTTTTTTCATGAACGGACAAGCTCGCGGACATAAGGCGCCGAAGTTCCGTTATATGGATGAACTCTTGTGAAATATTTCTTTGGGAAACCACTTGCCATCGGAACGCCTATCCAGTATAATAAATTTCGTTGTCTCAAGGATACGGCCCGTTGGTCAAGGGGTTAAGACACCTCCCTTTCACGGAGGTAACAGGGGTTCGAATCCCCTACGGGTCACCATGAGCCATTAGCTCAGTCGGTAGAGCACCTGACTTTTAATCAGGGTGTCGAAGGTTCGAGTCCTTCATGGCTCACCATTTGAATATTCCGGCGATGAAAACATTTGGAAATCGCCTTATACGCGGTCGTGGTGGAATGGCAGACACGCTATCTTGAGGGGGTAGTGGGCGTACGCCCGTGAGGGTTCGAGTCCCTCCGACCGCATCACACGAAAAGTCCTTGTGTATCAAGGGCTTTTTGCTTTTTCCAAGAAGTTTGGTGTTTATATAGAATGTGCATGAAATGTGTTGTTGTTGACGAATTGTTGACGAAAATAAAGATAAGAAACATTTTTGACATCGAATTGTGTCTTGACGAAGAGAGCATTATGGGTTTTCTTCCCTCGAATGACAATGACCCGAATCACAAATATTAAAAAAGTGAAGTTCCTTAAATGTGGAAACGACTTTAACTTAAGGTGGTATAAATCTTGAAATGTAACGTTGGGAAAACAGAACAAGTGATTAGAATTACAATTGGGATTATAATTGTTTTTGTGGGTCTGTATTACAGAAGTTGGTGGGGGCTAATTGGATTAGCACCAATCATTACAGGTGCAACCCGCTATTGTCCAGCGAATGCAATCCTGGGAATACAGAATTGTAAGGTTAAACATTGATATTGTGGCTGCTTTTCGGCAGCTTTTTTTGCTCCGCTTACGGCAGTAATGCGGTATAAATGAATCTTTATATATGCAGAATAATCCAAAGAATGATTTGTATTCAACCAATTGACGATTTATCGCACAAGATGAGAATTTTGGGAGGCGATTTCAACGTGAATGACTTTGATGATATCAACCGGGAACGAAATGGGAACGGCTGGATTGGAGAGGAAGGGGTTCTCGATGAGGATATGGAAGTTGACTCTGATGTTAATGAGGATCGCAATCGGGAACAGCAATTGGATGCTTCATTTCAGGACTGGTACCGTAATATTGAATCTTGGGTGAAACAGAAGGAAGATATGACTCAGGTGCCGAAGGCGAACGTCTTTGATGCCGCCGTCAATATGGATGCCGATCAAGAAAAAAATAAATAACCGCACCATTAATCGGAGAATAACAAGGGAACATAGAGGTATTAGTGTGAATTTGCACATTAATCCGGCAGGGGTTTTGCAAATTAAATCGGCATAAAAAGCAGCTTTTTTTCGTTGTTTTGCAAATTAATTCCGCATAGGATC
>NZ_JAYJLD010000050.1 GCF_035282765.1 Ferviditalea candida
TTTGCAGCATTGCTGCAGCAACATCCATGCGCACCAACGTTTGCTTCGCTTCTAGTTTTGAGGGAGCAAGTCCCTGCACTTCCTGAAATTTTGCATCGATAATGCATGATGAATGTGGCATAATAAATTATTTTTCTCACATTGGAGAGGTACCCAAGAGGCCGAAGGGGGCGCTTTGCTAAAGCGTTAGGGTGTAACAGCCGCGAGGGTTCGAATCCCTCTCTCTCCGCCATTTATTCATGCTAAGGCGTCAGTACGTTGTTTCTGCGGCGGCGTAGCTCAGTTGGCTAGAGCGTACGGTTCATACCCGTGAGGTCGGGGGTTCGAGGCCCTCCGCCGCTACCAAAATTATTTGTTGCCTTAACATTGAAATTTGTGGTAGTATATTTCTTGTCTGATTTTATGTTTGGACGCTTAGCTCAGCCGGGAGAGCATCTGCCTTACAAGCAGAGGGTCGGCGGTTCGATCCCGTCAGCGTCCATTGTCACATCATTATAGGTTTGCCGTTGTAGCTCAGCTGGTAGAGCAACGCATTCGTAATGCGTAGGTCGGAGGTTCGAGTCCTCTCAACGGCACCAGAAAAGTGTGGAGCTGTGGTGTAGAGGCCTAACATGCCTGCCTGTCACGCAGGAGACCGCGGGTTCGAATCCCGTCAGCTCCGCCATTTTTTTGCCCATAGAGGAACTGGTCAGATGGCTCGGTAGCTCAGTCGGTAGAGCAGAGGACTGAAAATCCTCGTGTCGGCGGTTCGATTCCGTCCCGCGCCACCATTCTTGCCGTTGTAGCTCAATTGGTAGAGCAACTGACTTGTAATCAGTAGGTTGGGGGTTCAAGTCCTCTCAACGGCACCATGTTTTGATATCCGGAGGGTTAGCGAAGCGGCCAAACGCGGCAGACTGTAAATCTGTTCTCTGACGAGTTCGGTGGTTCGAATCCATCACCCTCCACCATCTATAATGAAATCTATAATCACCTTTCATCGCATTTGATTAATGTGAATGGAGGGTGTTTTTTATTTTAGCTGCCAAATTAATATTTTTGCATTATTCAAAAAAATAGAAGGGGGCGGGAAAGTAATAGGGAATTTATACATAAAAATATGACGAGGAGGTTATGTGGTGAAATCCGATTAATTTTCGTTTGAAATCGAAGGAATTGGCGTTCATTCTGGAGGATGCGGAACCCAAGCTTGTCTTGTTTGAGCAAATGCTTGAACCCACAGTGGCGACCATCTAGGAACAATTTCCGGAGAGGTTTTTGGTCTATTCATGAAGATCCCCCCGCATATGCTGAAAGCTATCATGAGCTCCCATGGAGCCTGCGCTTGTAAGGGCTTGCAAGGACAAAATCGGCATTGAACTGATTCAAGCGTACGGCATGACGGAAATGGGTCCGGCCGTAACATTCCTGGAGGATGATGATCAATTAAACAAGGCAGGCTCGGCGGGCAGAGCCTGTTTAAACCGTGAAATCCGCATTGTCCGTCCAAGGGAAGATGCGCCGTCCGAGCCCGACGATATGGCTGAGCCGGGGGAAATCGGTGAAATCATCGTTCAGGGGCCTTGCATGATGACGGGCTATTATCATTGTGAAGAGGCTTCCGCAAAAGCGATATATAAGGGCTGGTATCATTCCGGCGACTTGGGATATCTGGATGAAGACGGATATCTCTATGTAGCGGACCGTATGGACGACATGATCATCTCCGGCGGCGAAAATATTTATCTCCGTGAAATCGAGGATTTGATTTATGAGCATGAAGGTGTGCTGGATGTGGCCGTCTTGGGCGAACCCCACGAAAAATGGGGGGAACAGGTCATTGCGGTTGTTGTAAAAAAAGACGCGTCGCTGACGGAGGAAGAACTCGAGAACTTTTGCAAAAACAGTGAGCAATTGGCCAACTACAAGCGCCCGAGGAAATATGTGTTTATTGATCAATTGCCGCGGAATGCAAGCGGAAAAATTCAAAAATTCATTCTTCGCGATCAGCTGCATGAGCTTTTTCAGTCCTAAGAAGATGGAGGGAAAATGAACCTTGCCGAACTACATTGCGGAAGAACATCGGATGTTTCGTACGGCATTGCGCAAATTTTTGGAGAAGGAAGCCTACCCATTCTATGATCAATGGGAGAAAAACGGACTGATTCCCCGCGAATTGTGGGAGAAGATGGGGAACAACGGTTTTCTCTGCCCTTGGACGGAGGAAAAATACGGCGGTTTGAATGCGGATTTCGGTTACTCGGTTGTTTTGGTAGAAGAGCTGGAAAAGGTGGGATCAAGCTTGGTCGGAATCGCTCTGCACAACGATATTGTCGTCCCCTATTTTTCCGTATTCGGAACCGAGGAGCAAAAGCAGCGCTGGATTCCCGGCTGCATCAGCGGGAAGACCATCACGGCGATTGCCATGACGGAGCCCGGTGCGGGATCCGATTTGGCGGCGATTCAAACAACAGCCGTCAAACAGGGCGACCGTTATATCCTGAATGGCCAAAAAACGTTTATCACGAATGGAATTCATGCCGACTTGATTGTGGTTGTCTGCAAAACGGATTTGAAAGTGGCGCCGACGCATAAGGGAATCAGTTTAATGGTTGTGGAACGGGATACGCCGGGCTTCAAGCGGGGAAGAAAGCTGGAAAAGGTGGGCCTTCACAGTCAGGACACCGCGGAATTGATTTTTGAAGATGCCGAGGTGCCTGTCGGCAACCTGCTCGGAGAAGAAGGCAAAGGCTTTTATTATCTGATGGATCAGCTTCAGCAGGAGCGTTTGATTGTCGCCATAGCAGCCCAGATTGCTGCAGAAGAAATGCTGCGCATGACCATCGATTATGTCAAAAACCGCGAAGCCTTCGGTCAACCGATCAGTCATTTTCAAAGCATTCAATTCAGATTGGCGGAGATGGCGACGGAAATTGAAATCGGGCGCACGTTTGTCGATGATTTGATTTTGAAGCACATGCATAAGAAAGATATTGTCAATCAAGTGTCGATGGCGAAATGGTGGATCACGGACATGGCCAGGCGAACGGCGTCACAATGCATGCAGCTTCACGGCGGCTACGGTTATATGGAAGAGTATAAGATCGCCCGGCGATTCCGGGACATCCCCGTCGCATCAATTTATGCGGGGACGAATGATATTATGAAGACGATCATTTCCAAAAATCTGGGGCTGTAAAAAGGAGTCGTTCCATGCAGCTGGAAGGTATCCGTATACTCGATTTTTCACAATATATACCTGGTCCATATGCCGGCTTGCGGCTGGCGAAATTGGGAGCCGAGGTCATCAAATTGGAACCGCTTGCAGGCGATCCGGCTCGCACCGAGGGAGGTGAAAAAGCGGGTAGCGGAATTGTTTTTGAGGTATTCAATAGAGGAAAAAAGAGCATTACCGTCAATTTAAAAAGCAAAGAAGGACAGCGAATTGCCGAAGAACTGGCCAAGAGCTCAAACGTCCTGATCGAGAGCTTTCGGCCGGGGGTGATGCGCCGTTTGGGGCTTCACTATGATCATTTAAAGCAAGTCAAACCGGGATTGATTTATTGCTCCATATCCGGTTACGGACAGAGCGGCGGCATGGCGCCACTGGGCAGCCATGATTTGAACTACATGGCATTAAGCGGGGTTTTATCACAATTTCGCGATGCCCACGGCAAGCCTGTACATCCAAGCATATCCATTGCCGACTATATCGGGGGAATGGCAGCCAGTGAACAAATTTTGGCGGCTCTGGTCCGGTTTGAAAGAACGGGCAAGGGGGAGTATCTGGATATTTCCATATTGGGCGCGACGGCTTCCATGCTGGAGCTTCATACCCGATTGGAATCCCATACCGGGACCCGGCATGGATTATCCCTGCTGGCGGGGGATATGCTTTCTTATTGCATTTACGAGACAAAGGACCATCGATATGTGAGCCTCGGCGCCATTGAACCGAAGTTTTGGAGAAACTTTTGCCAAGCCGCCAATCGGCCGGATTGGATTGCCGCGCAAACTTTCCCGGCAACTTCCGACAATCCGGTCTACCGGGAAATCGTCTCTTTATTTCGGAGCCGCACTTTGGAGGAATGGGGACGATTCGGCTTGGAAGCGGATTGCTGCCTGACGCCGATCCTGGAAGCGGGGGAAATCGACAAACCTCCTTATTCCGCTCAATTCCGACAGATGATTGCGGACGATGCCATGGAGCCGGCGCCGAAGCTGGGAGAGCATACGTCAGACCTGCTCATGCGTATTTTGAACAAGACAGATCGGGAGATTGGAGAATACCGCGCACAAGGAATTATCTGAAATGCTATATTTTGAATGGAGGAATTTCAGTGCAAAATGTGCCTTTAACCGTCCCGTCGATGTTGGAGCATGCGGAAACTTATTTTTCCAAAAAATTTGTGGTATCCCGAACGCATTCCGGGATCCATCGTCTGAGCTATGCCGAAATCGGACAACGGACCCGACGGCTCGCGAGTATTTTGAACAAGCTTGGAGTGAAAAAGGGGGACAAGGTCGGAACCTTGGCCTGGAATCATCATCGCCATTTGGAGGCCTATTTCGGCATTCCAGGAATGGGGGGTGTGCTGCATACCATCAACATACGCTTATCGCCGAATCATATCGCTTATATTATCAATCACGCGGAAGATCGGGTATTGCTCATCGATCCGGATATCGTTCCGTTAGTGGAAAAGGTCCGGGATGAATTAACAACGGTAAAAGCTTTTATAATCATGACGGATGACAACGAACTGCCGCAAACCACATTATTTCCCGTCTATCATTACGAGCAATTGCTATCGGAAGGGGACTCCGATTTCCAGTTCATCAAGCCGGACGATGAGAATGAGCCCGCGGGGATGTGTTATACCTCGGCGACAACCGGCAATCCCAAGGGAGTCGTCTATTCCCATCGGGGAATCGTCCTGCACACGATGGCGTTGGGACTGGCGGACAGCGCGGCCGTATCCGAATCGGACGTCACTTTGGCGATTGTACCGATGTTTCATGCGAATGCATGGGGACTCCCGTTCGCTTCCGTTTGGTTTGGTTCGACGCAGGTGCTGCCCGGTCCGCAATTTACCCCGCAATTGATAGCTGAAATGATTGAACGGGAAAAAGTCACTCTGACTGCGGGCGTACCGACAATATGGCTTGGCCTTCTGAGGATATTGGAGCAGGGCAATTACGATACGCGCAGCTTGAGGGCGATTCTTTGCGGCGGTTCCGCAGCTCCCAAAGCGCTGATTAAAGCTTTTGAAACGAAGCATCGAATTCCTTTCATTCATGCTTATGGAATGACGGAAACCAGCCCGCTCGTGGTGCTTTCCCGTTTGAAAAGCTACCAGCATGACTTTTCCGACGACGAAAAACTGGAAATCCGCGCGAAACAGGGATACATCGTTCCGGGCGTCGAGATGAAGGTCGTCGGCAAAGACGGCGAGATTCAATGGAACGGGGAGGAAATGGGAGAATTGCTGCTTCGCGGACCGTGGATCGCGGATGAGTATTATCGCGATGAGCGAAGCAAGGATGCTTTCAAGGACGGCTGGCTGCATACCGGCGATGTGGTCACTGTGGATGAAGAGGGCGCCGTCAAAATTGTCGACCGCACCAAGGATGTGATCAAAAGCGGCGGCGAATGGATCTCTTCCGTCGACCTTGAAAATGCGCTGATGGCTCATGAAGCGGTGTTCGAGGCAGCCGTGGTGGCCGTTCCCCATGCCAAATGGCAGGAACGCCCCGTTGCTTGTGTGGTGTTGAAGGATGCGTTCAAAAATAAGGTGTCCAAAGAGGAGTTGCTTGATTTTATCACCCCCCAATTTGCCAAGTGGTGGATACCCGATGACGTGATCTTCATGGATGAAATCCCCAAAAACTCTGTCGGGAAATTTTTGAAACGGGCATTGCGTGATCAATTCAAAGAGTGGGAGGAGAAGCAATCATCATGATCAAGCGAGTTGCTATCATCGGTGCGGGATTAATGGGACATGGCATAGCCCAGGCTATGGCGATGGGCGGGAAGTCGGTCGCGCTTTACGACATTTCCGAAAATGCGCTGGAAAAAGGGTTGCAAGGCATTGAGAAAAGCATGAACCGTTTTGTAAAAGCGGAACATGTGACGCAGGAAGAAATGGAGAGAACGCTGTCGCGGATCACCTTGTCCAATGATTTCAAAGAAGCCGTTGCCGAAGCGGACTTGGTCATCGAAGCCGTTCCTGAAAATCTTGAAATAAAAAAGAAGGTCTTCCAGCAAATGGATGCCGAGTCGCCGCCGGGCGCCATTTTGGCAACCAATACTTCGGAGCTCAGCGTTTCCTCCATTGCGGCCGCTACCAAACGTCCCGGGCAAGTGATCGGCATGCATTGGTTTAATCCCGCGCCGGTCATGAAATTGATTGAAATCGTCATGGCTGTTCAAACCTCGCAGGAAACGCTGGATAAAGTGCGGCGGGTATCGGAAGAAATCGGCAAGGAAACGGTGGTGGTGAAAGACGCGCAAGGCTTCGTCACCTCGCGCGCATTATCGGCGCACTTGCTGGAAAGCATGCGGATCTACGAAGAAGGCGTATGCAGCGCCGCAGATATCGATAAGGCGATAAGGCTGGGGTTGAACTATCCGATGGGGCCCTTGGAGCTTTCCGATTATGTCGGATTGGATACCCTGCTGTTAGCCAGCGAAGGAATGGTGGAAGCGTACGGCGATCGTTTTCGGGCTCCGCAAATTTTGCGCAAGCTGGTCGAAGCGGGGCACTATGGCAGAAAGACAGGCAAGGGTTTCTACGACTATTCAAAATAACAAGGCTTTGCGAGGAGTGAGATCCGTGGAAAGAGAAGTGGTGATTGTCGAAGCCGTGCGGACACCGGTCGGCAAAAGAAAAGGGGTTTTCCGCAATCTGCATCCCGTTCATTTGGCTGCGAAGACTCTGCATGAAGTGGTAACCCGAGCCGGCATCGAAAAAAAACTCATTGAGGATATCATCATGGGCTGCGTCAGCCCGATTCACGAGCAAGGCTACAACATCGGCAGATTGGCGGCCTTGGAGGCGGATTTCCCTGTCGAGGTTCCGGCCGTTCAAATCAATCGGATGTGCGGCTCCGGCCAGCAGGCGATACATTTTGCCAGCCAGGAAATCAAATCGGGCGACATGGACGTCACCATTGCCGCAGGGGTTGAGCATATGACCAAAGTGCCGATCTCGAGCGACGGAAATCAGGATACGATCCCTCTGTCGGTTCAGGAAAAATACGAAATCGTCCACCAGGGGGTTTCCGCCGAGTTGATCGCCCGCAAGTACGGATTGACCCGTGAGCAGCTGGATCAATATTCGCTGGAAAGCCACAGACGCGCTATTGAAGCCATCAAAGAAAAAAGATTCGAAAGAGAGATTGTTCCGGTCGACGGATTGGACAAAGAGGGCAATCCGATCCTCGTTACCGCCGATGAAGGTCCGAGAGCGGATACTTCGATGGAAGCACTGGCCGCCTTAAAACCCGTTTTTTGCGAAGACGGCCTGATTACAGCGGGCAACGCCAGTCAGATGAGCGACGCTTCCGCCGCCGTCTTACTGATGGAGGGTCGGAAAGCACAAGAGCTTGGCGTCAGAGCGAGGGCAAGAATCGTCAATCGTGTGGTTGTCGGTTCTGATCCCACACTGATGCTGGACGGAGTCATTCCCGCAACCCGGAAGGTTTTGCAAAAATCGGACCTTGCGATGGATGATATCGATTTGGTGGAGATCAATGAAGCGTTTGCCCCGGTTGTGCTGGCCTGGCAAAAGGAAATCGGCGCCAGCCTGGATAAAGTCAACGTCAACGGAGGAGCGATCTCCTTGGGGCATCCTTTAGGGGCAACCGGCGCCAAGCTGATGACCACCTTGCTGCATGAATTGGAGAGAAGAGGCGGCCGTTACGGACTTCTTGCCATTTGTATCGGACACGGCATGGCTACGGCAAGCATTATTGAAAGATTGCCATAAATAACCTGTTTGACACGGTTGGTTCAGCTATGTATAATGTTAAAGATCAGCCATTTACTAGAGGTGGTCTGATAGGAGCCATTAGCTCAGTCGGTAGAGCACCTGACTTTTAATCAGGGTGTCGAAGGTTCGAGTCCTTCATGGCTCACCAGCTGCAAATTCGGGTCAATCCCATAGAAAAAACCGTTTCGGAGCCGAAACGGTTTTTTTGCGCGCGGACGCTATGTATCAAAACACCATCGGGACGTAGCCTTCCATCAGGTAATCCGAGATGATTTTTCCCACAAAATCAACATCGAATCCCAAATTCCGGATATCGTCCGAAATGCCCTCATTATCGGAGATGAATTTGCAGGCTACGGGTGTGACCTTGCCCAGAACCTCCGCCGCCTTCTCCCGAACATCCTTGTCCTCAACCAGCAGCTTTTCAAAAGGACCGAAAAAAACGACCTTGACCTCAGGCAGCCATCCCCTTTTCAGTGCGTTTGCCGTATAAAGCAATCCTGACAGCGCTTTTTCCTTTTCAGCGGTGGAAAGAATCACCAACAGTTTCGTGCTCATCTTGACCAGCCTCCCTTAAATTATAGGAATTAAATCTCGCAGATTCGTGCAACGATGTCACTTCCATTATAATAGTTTTCGGAAAATTTAATATCCCGTTTACATCATCTTAATCTCCTGTTGAAGGTGCTTTGCGACAATCATAGAGTACCATAACTATTGCGGTAAGGGGAAGGTAAGATGGAGAATCGAATTCTAGTCGTTGATGACGACCCATCCATTTCCAAGCTGATTGAATTTCATTTGAAATTGGCCGGGTTTGAAGTTCAATGCGTGCATGATGGGGATTCCGTATTGAATATGGTGAATGATTACCGGCCGTCGTTGATCGTCTTGGACGTCATGCTGCCGAAAATGGACGGTATTCAAGTTTGCCGGAAATTACGCGGCCAAAACAATATGACACCGATTATTATGCTGAGCGCGCTTCACGAGATTCCCGACAAGATCGTCGGATTGGATAACGGAGCCGATGATTATATGACCAAGCCGTTCAGTCCTCAGGAATTGATTTCCCGCATTCATTCCGTAGTGAGAAGAGTCAGGCCTTTCTTGCCAGCGGATGAATATGAGTCCATTCAAATCGGCAGCATTGAGATCTTTCCCGAACAAAGGGAAGTGACCGTTGACGGCAAGTCGACGGAGTTGACCCCGAAGGAATTTGAGCTGCTCTATTTTTTGTGCAAGCACAAAGGAAAAGTGATGAGCCGCAGGCAACTGCTTCATGGAGTGTGGGACTACAACTTTCTGGAGGACACACGCATCGTGGATGTCCACATCAGTCATCTGCGGGATAAAATCGAGAAGAATTCGCGTGATCCTGAATACATTATTACGATACGCAACGTGGGCTACAAGCTCAAAGACCCGGGGATCGGCCAGGCTTCCATGGCCTAGACGCCCTGCAAACCACTCGGTTTTGGACGAGTGGTTTCTTTACGTAAAAACATCAGAATGGAGGAATCACGATGGATACGGGAAGCCATTTATTGTTTGGTGCCACATTGGCCGGATTGGCCTATCTGGATCCTGTTGTGGCAGATCATGCGGCGTTGGCTCATGCCGTTTTCTGGGGCACACTGGTCGGTTCCCACGCCCCGGATTTCGATACGGTCGCCAGGTTGAAAGGATATCCCGCATATATCAGGACGCACCGGGGCATCAGCCATTCCGTTCCGGCCTTATTCATTTGGCCTTTGCTGATTTCAGCTCTGATGGTCTTGTTGTTCGGGCTTGAGCGGAACGGCTGGCATTTGTACTTATGGATATGGATTGCCGTTGTTTTTCATGTGTTGCTCGATTCCTTCAATGCTTACGGAGTGCAATCTCTTCGTCCATGGAAGAAGAAATGGGTCGCTTTGGATGTGCTGTCGTTGTTTGAACCGTTTTTATTTGCCCTGCATGCGGCCGGGTTAATTTTGTGGTTGGCCGGAGCTTATAAGCCCGCTGACATTTTTGTGTGGGTGTACGGGGTCACTTTGATGTATATCGCCGCACGAACCGTTCACCATTATGTCCATGTGTCCTTTCTGAAAAAAGCGTATCCGCAATCGGGTCCGATTCACGTCATCCCGACGTTTCATTGGTTTTACTGGCTGTTCGTGGTCGAAACGGAAGATATGTTCTATACGGGCAAAATCGTTTACGGACAGATTCGTTTGATCAATGAATATTCCAAAGAAAGTGAAAACCCGGCCATCAAGGCAACCCGGTCAGTCGACGGCGTAAGGTCCTTCCTGCAGTTTGCGCAAAGAGTATATGTGACCTGCAAGGAAGTCCAGGACGGTTATGTAGTCCGTTGGAGCGACGTGCGGTTCTGGTATCCGCAAAGGCTTGCCTTCGGGGTCGATGTCATGCTCGACAAAGACTTCAACATTGTGGAGCATCGGCTGGGATGGCGCAAAAAAACATGGGAACCCCCGTATATGTAACGGAGTAGGAATATTTATTCGAAGGCATTCATTTCTGCGGCAACGAAGCATTGGGAAGATACCCGATAAGCGACTTTGGCTTTGAGTTTCAACCATCTATAAGCCCATTCATAATAGAAACTCAAAGCAACGGAACTTGTAGACACTTCCCAATGCGCAGTTGGAAGCACAATAAATGAATATAACTGGAGTAAATATTTAACCTACACAGAGATGGTTTGGCGAGAGTAGATCGCCTGCTCGTATTCCGCCAGCAGCCGGTCGAAGATGTTTTCCCATGATTGGTTAAGTGCATATCGGCGGGCCGCTTTTCCCATCGTCTGCAATTGTGCGGGATCGGACAGGAGCTGTTCGATGGCTTGGGCCAGATAGTCGGAATCGCGGGGCTTGCAAAGCAGACCCGTTTCCCCGTGCCGGATGATTTCCTTTACGCCGCCGGATCGGACGCCGATGGCCGGAAGTCCTGAAGCCGCGGCTTCCAGAACCACGTTCCCGAACGTTTCCGTACTGGAGGGAAAGACGAACAGATCGGCGGAGGCATATACCTCGGCCAACGGTTCGCCGTTCAAATAGCCGGTGAACGTCATATGATCGGTCTTCTTGCCGCGCATTTCCTCCAGAAGCGGTCCTTCCCCGACAAAAACCCAGTGAATGAGCTTGCTCAAATGTCCCGGCAGTTTTTTCACGGCCTCGAGCAGAACATCAAGGTCCTTTTCGGGCGCCATTCTTCCTACGTAAAGTAAAATGAACGGCTCGCGGATTTGATATTTCTCTCGTAATTTGCCGCTTTTTTTGTTAGGATGAAATAAATTGCAATCGACTCCTCTGCTCCATATTCCGATATGGGAAAACCCTTGATTCATAAGGTCCGATTTCGTATCTTGGGACGGGGCAAAAATGCGAATGCAAGGCTCATGAAACCAGCGCATATAGTGCCAGATCAAGTGTGAAGTAAAGTTCAGCCGGTAATAATCCAAATAACGGTCAAAGTGCGTATGGTATGACGCAACCATGGGGATATGATATTTTTTGCCGTAGTATCTGCCGATCAACCCCATATTGAATGGTGTGGCCACGTGGATGAGATCGGGCTTAAACTGCTGCAAATGATTCCGGATCGAAAAGTAATTGGGAAGGGCAATGCGGCATTCGGGATATAGAAAGAAAGGAAAGCTGGAAAAACGGAGAATATTGCTTGAAAACAAATCCTGCTCCTCGGTTTCCGGCGCAAGCACAAGGTGCGGGATCCGGCGATGCTCCAAGTGATGCACCAATCTTTCTAAAGTCAGCGATACGCCGTTCACCTGAGGCGGGAACGTGTCGGTAAACAAACTAATTCGCATAATCTGACCTCCGTTCGAATATGAAGAGGCGGTGTTGGTGAATTTGTGAACATCTGTCTGTTCTATTTTTATCAATTGTTTGTTAAGCTGGAATTAGAGGGGAGTTAAAATTTATTTAAGAACCTTTAACATTGATTTTAAATTGCGTTGATTGAGCGTAGATATAATTTTCTTGGAAAGGACCTGAGTTGGGAGGAATTCGTTTGACAAGGATAGCGGCATGGCTGAAAAACAGCGACGAGCGCATGTTGTATTATTTAAATCTCCGCATACGATGCGATTTTTTGGACAGATGGATGAAACTCATCACCCATTTGGGCGGGGCGGTGTTTACCATCGCGCTTGCGCTTGCGCTGGCCCTATTTACACATTTAGGCTGGAATGCGGTGTTCGCTTTGGCGGCAAGCCATATGCTCGTGCATGTATTGAAAAAAAGCTTCAGCCGCAAAAGGCCGTACATGACAGACGGCAGGATTTGGGTGCAGCCCAATCCCCTTCAGGATTATTCCTTCCCTTCGGGGCATACGACCGCGATCTTTTCCGTCGCCATGACCTTGGTGCTGGAGCTTCCTTGGACCTTCTTCATTGTCATACCCATTGCGTCCATGGTGGGAGTTTCGAGGATTTATCTTGGATTGCATTATCCTACGGATGTCGGGATCGGCGCGATAATCGGGACACTATTCGCCATTGTCGTCCATATTATGTAACAGCATGAAATGTTCATGAAGCCAACAAATTAACTATTCCCTTCTATCAAAGGATAGAAGGGTTTTCGTTTAACCCTTCGGCTTGAAGAACAGCGCCGCCAGAAACGAGAAGATGATTGCAGACGATATGCCTGCGCTGGTCACCTCAAACATCCCGGTCAGCACCCCGACCCATCCGTGGAGCTTCAGCTCTTGCAGGGCACCGTGAACAAGAGCGTTGCCGAAACTCGTGATCGGCACGCTGGCTCCGGCCCCGGCAAATTCGATCAACGGATCGTACAGGCCTACACCGTCCACAACGGCCCCGGCTACCACCAGAAGAGTCATTGTATGGGCGGGGGTCAGCTTGAATACGTCAAAACAGATTTGGCCGATAACACAAATGGCGCCTCCAATCACAAATGCCCAGAAATACTGCATGATCATCCGGAAGTCCCCCTATTCTCGATGGATACCGCATGGGCTATACAGGGAATGCTTTCTCCCTGTTGATAAGAAATCGGCGACAGCAGCGCGCCGGTGGCGACAACGAGAATGCGGTTGTAATCGCCCTGCTTCATTTTCTTCAGCAGGTGGCCGTAGGTGACCACAGCCGAGCAGGCGCAGCCGCTGCCTCCGGCTTGAACCATCTGCTTGTCGAAATCATAAATCATCAGCCCGCAGTCATGGAATTCGGTTTGTTCGATGGGAAACTGATGCTTTTTGAACAAATCCGAGGCGATCGAGTGGCCCACCTTTGACAAATCTCCGGTGATAATCAGATCATAATAATCCGGCTCGATCCTCAGATCCTGGAAGTGGGCCTGGATCGTATCCACCGCCGCAGGTGCCATGGCTGCTCCCATATTAAACGGATCCTTGATGCCCATATCGAGGATGCGGCCGATTGTGGCCGATGTGACGACCGGGCCTTCCCCTTCCGCTGCCAAGACGGCTGCGCCTCCGCCGGTCACGGTATACTGCGCCGTCGGCGGCTTTTGGCTTCCGTACTCGGTCGGGTAGCGGAATTGCTTTTCCGCGCTGGCATTATGGCTGGTGGTCCCGGCGAGTGCGTACTTCGCGCTTTTCGAATCGATGATGAGCGAGGCGAGCGCGAGGCTTTCCATGGACGTCGAGCAGGCTCCGAAAACGCCGATGTAAGGGATGGACAAGGTTCGCGCGGCAAAGCTGCTGCTGATGATCTGATTCATCAGATCGCCTCCGACGAAAAACTGCACCTGCTCCTTGGTTAACCCGGCATTTTCTATAGCCAGCTTGGCGGCTTCCTCCAACAATACCTTCTCGGCCTGCTCCCAGCTTTTTTGACCCATCATCAAATCGCCGTGAACGATATCGAAATCGCCGCCGAGAGGGCCTTGGCCCTCGAACGGACCGACGACTGTGGCGGTCGAAAGAATCACAGGCTTATTCTTGAAAATCCAGCTTTGATGTCCCTGCAGCATTGGTTAAGACCCGCCTCCAAAATCGGGATTGAAAATCAGGTGGAGAATACCGACGACAAACGCGGCAACGGTACCGTACACGATGACGGAACCCGCAAGCTTGAACATGTTGGCGGCGGAGCCCAGTACAAGGCCTTCACTGCGGTGTTCAATCGCGGCGGAGGCCATGGAATTGGCAAACCCCGTAACGGGGACGGCGGAACCCGCGCCCGCCCACTGGGCGATTTTGTCATACACCCCTAAGCTGGTCAGTACGACGGAAATGAAAATTAAAGTGGCGACCGTCGGGCTGCTTGCGGTTTTCTGATCGAAATTGAAGTACCGGATATACATGTTCTGAATGGCTTCCCCCACAATACAGATCAACCCACCAAATAAAAAAGCGCGCAGGGAATTTTTCATCACCTGCCGGGGAGGTTCGTTTTTTTTGGCCAGCTCTTGATATTCCTGTTGAACGGGCGTCAGCTTCTTTTTCTTGTTGTCCGCCATTTCATACCCTCCTGATAGTTCTGTCGTTCGCGATATATTGATTATTTGCCAAAAAGGTGCGGGATATGAATCAGACTTGTTCTCCCAGTATGTTCCAAAGCGGCGGGCTAATGATTTATGCGGCGGCAAGACATATTAGGAAACGTAGCGTCAAGGGAGGTGAATAGGATGACAGTGGCATCGCAGGTAAAAACCACATTGGCTTCTTTGAAAAGCGCGCAGGCGAGTCTTGAGCAATTTGCCTTAAATACCCAAAATCAAGAGGCGAAAACGATGTTTGAGAACGCCGCGAAGACAACACAGCAGGTCGTTCAGCAAGTTGAATCCCGCGTGCAGCAGATCGAGAATGAGGAGCCGCAGTATAAAGGATTTTAATGCAGCAGGGCGCAAGGGGTAGTAAGGGGACAGGGACAGCCGGATCAGCTGTCCCTTTTGGCATGCACAGGGAAGGTCAAGGCGCCGAAGGGCATAACGGCAAACGATGTCGAAGGATTGTCCGCCAAACGGTCTATCGTTTCCTGCAAATTGCTGATCGCATGAAAGCCGGACAATTCGACGAGCGGAGCCGGCATGTCGGAGAATAGATAGACCTTCTGCTTTTGCAAAATCTCGTCGATCGTTTTGATTTTATGAGCGCCGAGCACAAAATTCCGGTTCAGCTCCCTGACGATCCGCTGCCTGTCCTGTACGGTTTCGACCCAATGCTGGAAGACGCCGTTTCCGAATTGCTCCTCGCATCGGGCGGCAAGCACGATAGTACCTCCCGGCTTGGCAGCGGCAGAGGCGTTCTGCAGGGTTTTGACGGCTTGGTAAAGCTGCGCATCCTTCGGCCAACCGCCGGGCGAGGCGATAACCACATCATATTCCCGGGTGACGGACACCTTGAAAACCTCATTGGCAAAAGCGGCTCCCTGCGCATGCGCCTGTTGCAGGCTGCCCGCAAAAATGCCGAGCAGATTCTTTTGGTGGTCGACCACCGTATTCAACAGAAAATGAACGGGAACCTTAGCCAGGGCTTCCTCCATATCCCGGTGAAGCGGGTTGCCGGTGTCCCCGGGAGAAACTTGCGAGGTCAGGGATAAAGCGTGGTTGCGCTCGATGCATCTTTGCGAAGCCACTCCGGGAACTAGCGCCTTGACACCTCCGGATATGCCGGCCAGCCAATGGGGCTCGATATTGCCGGTCGCAATCCGCAAATCGGCTTCTGCCACCAGCCGGTTGATTTCAATGGGCGTTCCCCGCGAGGTCGTTCCCAAATAAACGCAATCGTCCGGATGCGGAGAATGATTGATCACACGGACGCGGCGGTGTACCGCAGGACCGGCCAACCGGATCAGTTCTTCCGCTGTTTGTTTGCGGTGCATCCCCAAGGCAACGATAACCGTGATCTGCGAATCCTTCATACCGGATTGGTTAAGGTGATGAATCATTTCTTCGAGAAACAAATGGCTCGGATTGAGCCTGCTGCTGTCGCTGATCACAATCGCGGCGCTGCTCCGTCCCTTGGCGATTTCGGCCAGCGGAGGAGACCCGATAGGCTCCAATAAAGCTTTGCGTATTTGCGGCAGCGGGTCCGATACGGCTTGGCGGAATTGATAATGAATCGTCTCAACCATCCGGGCATCGGGGAGACGAAATTGAACATGCCGGTTTCCATAAGGAAGTTCGAATTGCAGAGAGCTTCCCCCTTTCGGTAGGGATGTGTGTGTTATCTCGAAAATTATTGCCATTTCCATCCGGTTTCATGTTTAACAAGCTGGAGGCAGGAATAAAATTTTTGGATTTGCATGCAAGACTGCAATCGGGGGAATCCTAAATTGAGAATTTCAGGAGTCTGTCCGACGGATTGATTTTCGTGAATTTTTATTCAAATGGAGTATGAAGGAATAAGGCAATGAGCACGGAAAGTTTACGTCCGCCTTTAAAACCGGGAATTAACCACATAAATCTGATCATATTCCTGGTTTTAACAGCGGTGCAGTGCCATCCCTTTTCCGGAATAACGATTAAATTGAATAAATATTCACGATCTTGCTTTCGTCGGACGGACTCCTAGGATCGGGGATCCGGGAGGAATCGCATGCAATTTTTCTTATCTGCTCTGCTTACCTCATTCGTGCTCGTCTTGGCGTTGGTACCCGCCGTTAGAAGGCTGTCTCTGCAATGGGAGTTTGTCGATCGCCCAAGCCAGCGCAAAATCCATACCGCTCCCGTTCCGCTGATGGGAGGAGTGGCCATTTTCATCGGTTCTGCCGCTGCTTTGATGCTGTTCGAGGGCCCTTCCCCAAGAACGCTGACGATCGTGATCGGGGGCTTGGCGCTTGTCCTTATCGGATCGGTAGATGATTGGTACAAAACGAAGGGCCTGGAATTTCCGGTGTGGCCCCGTTTGATCGGATATATTCTCGTTTCCTCCGTTCCGCTCTGGTTCGGCATTGAAATTGCCGGAATCAGCGACCCGATTCATCAGGGTTATCTGTTCTTCACCCCGTGGCTCAGCTGGCTGATGACGATGGGGTGGATTTTTGCGATAACCAATATGATTAATTTTATCGATGGCGTGGATGGCTTGGCCGCCGGGATCGCATCCATTTCCGCGCTGACGCTGATGCTGGCGGCTCTGTATAAGGGACAGGAGGGAACGGCGGTGCTGGCGGCGATTTTGGCCGGGGCCTGCATCGCTTTTTTGGGCTACAACTTTTATCCCGCCAAAATTTTCATGGGAGATGCAGGGGCTACCTTTCTCGGATATACGCTGGCGGTGATTGCCGTGGACGGCGCTTTTAAGAGCACAACGGCGTTATCCATCCTGATTCCGATTCTTGCGCTGGGCGTGCCGATTCTGGACACCTCGGTGGTATTCATCCGCCGGCTGCTGGAAAAGAAGTCGATCTGCAAAGCGGACAAGCTGCATACGCATCACAGTTTGCTGAAGATGGGGCTGTCCCAGGTGCAAACCGTTTCATTCCTGTATTTGATCGCAGCGCTGTTTTCCGCAATTTCGATTATTCTGCTGATGATGCTTTGACGGCTTAAAGCTTTAATAAAGAATCCCCCGATTGCAGCCGCAGGGGGATTTTCTTTCGTATAATCGAATATATAAGTTATACGAGATGCCGGGGCAAGGAGACGAATGCATGAATTGGGGACCGATCATAGCGCAGCTGGAACTCATTCTGAATGCGGATTTATCGCATGAGCAAATTCCGCTTCAGGAATGGAACCGCAGGGTGGAATCAAAAGCGGCCGAGGAAGCTTCCGATGAGGATGCAGACCGGTTGCTGAATTGGAATCATACGCTTTATTTTGTGCTGAACGCGAACAGCTCTTATGTAGAGACGCTCAAGGTGGAGGATGTGCTGCTGACTCACGCGGAAAAGCAGCTGGTTGCCATGACTCTGGAGGCGTATAGGCATTCCTGGAAAAAAAGCGGCACGTTCGCGCATCTTACGGGGGAGGAAGGGAGAGCGGCGGCCATCCGGGAATGGATCGACAGTCAAATCGAACAAGGGACGGTTGATTGCGAGCTTCCGGAAATGTTTCAAGCCGATACCGCGCTTTATGCTTCCAAGCTGCCGATATTATTGTCCGCCGAGTATGCCGATCTCAATCAGACATCCGTTTCCGAGCTGAAAAAGCTGCTGGAATCCTTCTTTGGGGAAGAGGTTCTGCTGATTCCGCTGCAGGAAAAAGAATGGATCATTCTGGGCACGGAATCGCTGTTGTATGCGGATGAGGAGGAAGCTCAAAGAGAAGATCACAGAAAAGGCCCGGCGGTGGAGGAAACATTGGAATCAATCGCCACGGGTCTGCATGAAATGCTGGCCAGCGAATGGATCGGCGAATGCCATTTGGCGGTTGCGCATCCGATGGTCCCGGCCAAATCGCTGCTGGCGGCGGTAATCGAGCTTCGGAGAGCCCTGGCGCTGGGCAGAACGTTCCGTATCGGGAGCAATGTTCATCTGCCTTGGAAGCTGCAGCTGGAACAGCTGCTTGATGCATTGGACGAGGCTGGCCAACAAAAGTTCGTTGGACAGGTGTTTCAGAAAGCGGAGCATTTGCTGGATCCGGAAATGCTGCGCACGCTGGAGCAATTTTTCGAGCTTGACTGCAATGTCAGCGAAACGGCGAAAATTTTGTATATACACCGCAATACGCTGCTTTATCGCCTTGACCGCTTCAAGCAGGAAACGGGGCTGGATGTGCGCACGTTCAATCACGCCGTGCTGGTTAAATTGGCGCTGACCCTTCATAAAGCCATGAAACGGAAAACAAGCAGAACGGATTTGTAGAAAATGACGAAAACCTTCCGGATTTTTTGGAGGGATTGTGCATAGGCTGCCGCCCGAATCATGCGGTAAGATATAGTTATTCTAACGATGATTTGGAGGAGTTCATAATGGCAGGCTTGCGTCTCAGTCACGTATACAAATATTATCCCGGCAGCAATATCCCGTCGGTTGCCGACTTTGATCTGGAAATCAAGGACAAGGAGTTTCTGGTGCTGGTCGGTCCGTCCGGCTGCGGCAAATCGACCACGCTGCGGATGATCGCCGGCTTGGAGGAAATTTCCGAGGGCGAGCTGTACATCGGCGATCGGCTGGTGAACGACGTTGCGCCCAAAGACCGCGACATCGCGATGGTTTTCCAATCGTATGCGCTGTATCCGCACATGAACGTTTATCAGAACATGGAATTCGGTTTAAAGCTGCGCAAATTCAAAAAAGCGGAAATTGACAAGCGGGTCCGCGAGGCCGCCCGGATTCTCGATATCGAGCATCTGCTGGACCGCAAGCCGAAGGCTCTGTCCGGCGGCCAGCGCCAGCGCGTTGCTCTGGGCCGGGCGATCGTCCGCGAGCCGCAGGTGTTCCTGATGGACGAGCCGTTGTCCAACCTCGACGCGAAGCTGCGCGTTCAGATGCGCGCGGAAATCAGCAAGCTCCACAAACGTCTGGAAACGACCATTATTTACGTCACCCATGATCAGACGGAAGCGATGACGATGGGAGACCGGATCGTGATCATGAAGGATGGGATCATCCAGCAGTGCGCTTCGCCGGAGGAAGTGTACCATTACCCAGTGAACCTGTTTGTCGCCGGATTTATCGGATCGCCCGCAATGAATTTCATCAGCGGCAAGCTGTCGGAGGAAGCCGGCAGCCTGGTTTTCAAGGCCGAAGGCTTGAATGTGCCGATTCCCGGGGACAAAGCGAAGCTGGCGCGTGAGAAAGGCTATGCCGGCAAGGAGGTCGTACTCGGCATCCGTCCGGAGGACATTCATCACGAGCCGGGTTTCCTGGAAGCCTCTCCGCAAAGCATCGTCAACGTCAACATCGAAGTTGCGGAGAATCTCGGCCATGAGATGTTCCTGTATCTCAACGGCATCGGCAAGGAAACCGTCGTGGCCCGTGTCGACGGGCGGGCGGGCCTGAAAGAAGGCGTGAACGTGCAGCTGGCGCTGGATGTGAACAAGCTTCATCTCTTTGACAGGGAAACGGAAAAATCCGTATTCTATGGTTAATATTTAATGCGATAAATGAAGGCCGGCTGCCGAAGCCGGCCGTTTTTTCCTGTGCAGCGTTGAATTGAATTCCGCGCAGGTGTCAAACGTCTGAGAAAATGTCACCTTAACTCGTCCGAGAAAATGTCACTTTTGTAGTGTTCCGAGCCACCGTTAGGTGGCTTGGACTGTCTTTGAA
>NZ_JAYJLD010000051.1 GCF_035282765.1 Ferviditalea candida
CGACCGTCTTCACGCATCCTCAAGCGCCGCTTTCGAGCTCTCGCTCAGCCGATGTTCTTCCGAACGGCGACTTGATTAATATATCACATCTTGCCGTTTTGAATCAAGTACTTTTTTTTGCCATTGCCAGCATCTTTTCCGGCGTTTCCCCCTGTTTGACGAAGCCGAGATTGAATCGACAGCATTCGTTTGTCAATATCATTCTCAAAAGCGACAGTGATTAATATAACAAAATAAAATCCGAAAAGCAACTGGTTTTTTCATCCAGCAGGAACTCGGCGCTGCCGCGGAGAATTCGGCAGCGCCAATCTTACTTTTCTCCAAGCATGAATCGATTATTCAACAGTTACGTACCCCATCATATAATTGTCATGAGCCATGGCCCAATCATCGCAGGGGAGCCCGCAGTGCCATTCGTACTTGCCCGCTTTGGCCGGCACGAATGTCGTCGTGGTCACGCTCGGCTGGCCTTCCTTTTGGCTGGGGTCCACTTTAACGTTTAACCCGAGATTGGAACTGACGAACGGATGGCCCTGATCATCAAAATTGTAGATAGTTAACTCAACGGGCTGCCCCGCCTTTACTGTAAAGTCTCCAGGTGTAAAAGCATCATGAAGCTCGCCGTCCGTCCCCAATTTATAATCGGCATTAATGACAAGGGATACATGCTGTACCGCATCTTTCGCCGGGACGACCTTAATCGCACCCTTCATATATCCGTCATGCGTCATCGCCCATTGCCCATTTTCCATATCGCATGGATCCATGCACTTCCATTCAAAGGATCCTGTCTTTGCCGGAGTAAAAGTAAAAGTTGTAATTGCCGGCTCTCCGTCCTTTTTACTGCCGCTGAGCTCAATGTTCAAACCAAGGTCGGGTGCTGTATAGGAATGAGGCGCTTCATCATAGTTATAAAAATGCAAGGTTACCGGTTGACCTTCAGTCAGTGTAATGTCGCCATTGGTGAAAGCATCATGGGTTTTTCCATCCGACCCCAGCTTGGCGTCAGCTTCAACAGTAATATAAACATTGTCTGGATTTTGCTGTTCATTTGAACCTGAGACTTTTTCCGGCGCACTGCTATTCTTGGGCTTTGGTGAACTTGCTGTATTTGAAATGCTACTCGTTTTCTGATCCGCAACCTTGGCTTGATTATTCGCACACCCAAACAATGTCACCAACAATGCCGCCATCCCTACCATCATTCCATTCCGAATCCATTTTTTCATGGTGTTTCCCTCCCGTATTTTTCCCGTTTGGATGAATTTTCCTTCGGGGTGATAACACCATTATGAACTCCGAACACAGCCGTCGAGGTGAAAAAAGTCACAAAAACCAGCCCAAAAACGGCTGCTTCCGTGAAACGCAAAAAAACCAACAGGACCGAAAACCGGAACCGTTGGTTTACCCTTTGGACTGTATTCACTATATCGGCATTTGATTTATTCCCATTCAATCGTTGCCGGCGGCTTGGAAGTAACGTCATAAACCACGCGGTTGACGTTATCCACTTCATTGACGATCCGATTTGAAATTTTCTCAAGCACGTCATAAGGAATCCGCGCCCAATCGGCGGTCATGCCGTCAATAGAGGTCACCGCGCGGATGCCGACCGTATACGAATACGTTCTGGCGTCGCCCATCACGCCGACGCTCTTCATATCGGGAAGCGCCGTAAAGTACTGCCAGATCTCGCGATCCAGTCCCGCCAGCGCAATCTCCTCACGCAGGATGGCATCGGATTCGCGGACGATTTTCAGCTTGTCCTCCGTCACCTCGCCAAGCACACGGATTGCCAATCCAGGGCCAGGGAAAGGCTGACGCCATACAATTTCCGCGGGCAGACCGAGTTCTTCCCCAACCTTCCGAACTTCGTCCTTAAACAAAGCCTTCAAAGGCTCAACCAGTTCAAACTTCATGTCCTCCGGAAGCCCGCCGACGTTATGGTGCGATTTGATCGTCTGCGCCGTAGATGTTCCGCTTTCGATAATATCCGTATAAAGCGTGCCCTGGGCCAGAAAATCGAAATCGCCGAGCGTCCGGCATTCCTCTTCGAATACCCGGATGAACTCGTTGCCGATGATTTTGCGTTTTTGCTCGGGATCGGAAACGCCCTTCAGCTTAGACATAAATCGTTCCCGCGCATCGATTTTGACGACATGCATGTCGAACTTGCCGGCGAAGGTCTCCATTACGCTTTCGGCTTCCCCTTTACGCAGAAGCCCATGGTCAATAAACATGCAGGTCAATTGGCTGCCGATGGCCCGATGCAGCATTACGGCGACAACGGACGAATCCACACCGCCGCTCAAAGCGCACAGTACTTTGCGGTCACCCACCTGACGGCGGATATCGCCGAGCGAATCCTCAATGAATGTCTCCATGCTCCATGTGCCTTCACATTGACAAATATGAAACAAGAAATTACGGATCATATCATTTCCGTAAACAGAATGTCGAACCTCAGGATGAAACTGAACGGCAAAAAGCTTTTTCTCAGGATGGCTCATCGCCGCGATGGGAGCATCGCTTGTGCTGGCATCAACAACAAAGCCTTCCGGAGGTTGAACCACCAAGTCACTGTGGCTCATCCATACCTGCTGGTTTCTCTCCAGCCCTTGGGCCAGCGCGCAGCTTTCGCTGAATTCCACGATCGCCTTGCCGTATTCCCGTTTCTTGGCTCTGTCCACTTGCCCTTTTAATTGGTGAGACATCAGCTGCATGCCGTAGCAAATGCCGAGAATCGGTATGCCAAGCTCATAAATCCGGGGATCAACGACAGGTGCGTTCTCTTCATAGACGCTCGACGGACCTCCGGAGAAAACAATCCCTTTCGGATTCAGTTGGCGAATTCGTTCAATCGGTGTATGGAAAGGCAACAGCTCGCTGTATACCCCCAAATCCCTGATTCTTCTTGCAATTAATTGATTATACTGGCCGCCGAAATCAAGAACGATAATCAATTCAGCCGGTTTGTGCATGTCCGGGGACCTCCTCATCTAAACATGACGCATGTCGAATTTCCGTATGAATTCTCAAGATAGATAATTATAGCCACAGAGCATTCGCAACGTCAAGAAAACTCGACAAGTATCCCTCAAATATCGTCACAATCGAGCAACTGATTGTCGATTATGACGCAATCCTTAAACCCTTACTTTCTTTTCACGGCCATACATGAAAAGAACGGCTAAAATCACCAATCCGTAAATAATTTGGCGCCCGGCATCCTTCATGTCCAATACGGTTAGAATACTGCTTAATATATAGATGATGATCGTGCCCGCTATCGTCCCGACATAGCCTCCGCGTCCTCCCATTATCGAAGAACCTCCGATAACGACGGCCGCAATCGACGGCAGCAGCAGCGCATCTCCCATGCCAAGATAAGAAAGCCCCGAAAATCCTGTCATCATTATGCCCGCCAATACGGCGAATAATCCGCTCAATGCATATACGCTGATCAGCATAAATTTATTATTGATGCCCGATAAATGAGAGACGCTCGGACTGATCCCTATAGCGAATATTTTTCGCCCGTAAGTTGTTTTTCCTAAAATAACTATCATTGCTGCCGCCAGCACAATCCAGACCAAGATGCCGATCTTAATTCCCATGAACGATCCCGTCACCATATATTTCATCCAGTCGGATGCCGCGCCTTTTGGAGTTCCATCGGTATATACGTATGTTGCGCTTTTTAATATACTGCTCATCGCCAAAGTCATGATCATCGGAGAGATCTTCAGATAAACCACTCCCGCGCCGTTTAAAGCGCCGATGACCAATCCGAGGATCAGCGCCGTGACAACTGCTGTTACGCCGCCTTGTTCAACCGTCATTTGTGTAACAATAACAGCTCCCAAATTGAGTGTATACGCAACGGAAAGATCAATTCCCCCGGTTAGAATAACCAAGGTTTGTCCCATTGCAAGAATACCCAGGAATGAAGCCATCACCAGCAATTGCATGATATGTTCGGTAGAGAAATAATTTTTTTCCATGAGACCTGACATGAGATATAAAACAATCATCATGACATAAACTCGGGCAGTCGTCGTAAGGCTTAATTTTTTGATCATGTCTCTTCACCCCTCAATCGGCGCTTTTTGTTCAGCCTGCTTCCACTTTGTTTTTTCGGATTCCTTGAAGCAATCCGACCACAAGAGCAAGGATGAGAATCAACCCTTGAACGGCATTTTGATAAAAGGAGGGAACTCCCCAGAATATCAATAAGCCCAATACCAGAGACAAAATCGCTGCTCCTGCTGCCGTTCCCATATATCCTCCTCTTCCTCCGAACAAACTTGTTCCTCCAAGCACAACTGCCGCGATTGAGTTCAATGTAAACAAGCCGCTTCCAAGCGGATCTCCGGAGGCCGTCTGCGCTGTTAGCAACAAGCCGGCGAAGGCGGAAAACAGCCCGGCTAATGTGTATGTCCACAACTTCGTCCGATTCACATTAATTCCGGATACGAAAGCCGAATATTCGCTCCCGCCGATCGCATATATGGATTGTCCCAGCTTGGAGCGGCGCAGCGGCAGCCAGACGACAACAATAAAGATCGCCAAAACAATTGCCGACATCGGAATGTAAGTCAATACACGGCCTGTTAATATTTCCGTATACCGCATTGAAACCGTACCGCCGGGCGTCGGACGAATGTAAAGCGCAATGCCCGTATAAATCGAGGCTGTCGCCAAAGTCACAATAATCGGCTGCAATCGGCCTGCCACGATGATGACTCCGTTGATGAAGCCGGCGAGCCCGCCGACCGTCAGGACAATCAGGACCGTAAACAGCACGCCTGGTCCTTCGCCGCCGACAGCCTGCGAGACGGGAGCCATAATCGTCGCAGCGATAGAATTGGTCAATCCGACCATAGCCCCGATGGACAAATCTATTCCGGCCGTGAGAATTACCAACGTTTGGGCCAGCGCAGCAATCGTCAGCGTAATGACCTGATTAAAAATGGATTGCAGACCGTACCTCGTAAAAAAATCGTTCTGGTTTATCGCGAACAACACCAGCACGATAAATAAGATAATATAGGCCAAAACTGCTTCTTTGTTTCGCTTGAGGAAAATGTGCAGTGATTTGTTTTGATTCAGTTTCATGCCATTTGATCCCCCTTAGGACATGCTTAGCGCAGCATTAATGATATTGAGTTCGTTGACTTCTTCCTCTTCGAGGATCGCCACAATCTGCCCTTGCTTAAATACAGCTACGCGATGGCATACATGGATGAGCTCGGCCAGTTCGGTAGAATAAAATAAAATGGTCATTCCCTCTTCGGTCAATTTGTTCATCAACTGATAAATTTCCGCTTTCGTGCCCACATCGATTCCCCTGGTTGGGTCTGCCAGAAGCAAAACCTTCGCATGCGTCAGAATCGCCTTGCCGATAACCACCTTCTGCTGATTTCCGCCGCTTAGGTTGCCTACTTCCTGATTCAAATCATGCGTCTTGATATTGAGCATGGCCACGGTTTGGTCTACAGCCGAATCCTCTTCCTTGGTGTTGATCAACCCTGCCGTTTGTCTCCGATCCAACGTCATTAAAGCCAAATTCTCTCTGACTGAGCGTGTCAACAGCAATCCGTCTGTTTTTCTTTCTTCCGGAACCAAGGCAATTCCTTGTTTGATCGCAGCTTCAGGACTTTTCAAAGAAACATCCCGGCCATATAATTTGATTTCCCCTTGTTCTACCGGATAAGCCCCGAACAATGCCCGCAGGAAATCACTTTGTCCGTGCCCCTGAAGGCCGGCGATTCCAAGGATTTCTCCTTTTCTCACCTGGAGGTTGATGTTCCTTAAGCGTCTCCCTGAAGAAAGATTGCGAATATCCAGCGCGATCTCCTTGGTTTCCATTTTTTTCCTTTTCGAGAAAGTCTCATTCAGGTCGCGTCCGGCAATCCAGTTGACAATTTGCTCATTGCCGACCGTTCCCCAATCAAAGGTCGTGATGTAACGAGTGTCTCTAAAAATGGTCGCACGGTCCGCAATCTGATGCAGTTCATTCATCCGGTGGGAAATAAAAACAACGGTTTTCTCCTGCTTGGTCAAACGCTTTATTAAAGTGAACAACTGATTGACTTCGTGCTGTCCTAAAGCGGACGTCGCTTCGTCAAAGATGATCAACTGCGGATTTCGCGATAATGCTTTGGAGATTTCGACCAATTGCTTCTGGGCCAAAGGCAAGTCACGAACCAACGCTTTTGAATCGATTTCAAATCCTAGCTCATTTAATAATTCATGAGCCATTTCATTGGTTTTTTTGAAATCAATCAGTCCAAATTTGTTCTTCGGCTCGTGTCCAAGATAGATGTTCTCGGCTACAGACAAATCCGGCACAAGGGATAATTCCTGAAACACGGCCACGATCCCATGGCGAACCGCATCCATTGGGGAATTAATTTCAACTTCCTTTCCCTGCATGCGAATCCTGCCGGAATCCGGCTTGACAACTCCACACAAAATTTTGATCAGTGTACTTTTTCCGGCGCCGTTTTCCCCCAGCAGAGCGTGAACTTCCCCTCTCGCGCAGGAGAATTTTGCATCAATGAGCGCTCTTACGCCGCCGTAGTTCTTATTTAATCCGTCCGCTTCAATCAGAGGAGTCTTATCTTGGATATCGGGCATTCTGGCTTCAAGGTTCATTCATACCGCCCCCTGATATGGAATAATGCCAATAAGAATTTGCTTTTTCCGAAGAGCCGAAAACTCACAAACTCTCATGTGGAAAAAAGAGGGAAAGATCCTAGATGAACCTACGATGCTTTCCCTCCGTATGCATCCCTCGTATTATTTTTTAGGCAGAATTTGCTCCAGCTTCAGGTTAAAGCTGTTGTTATTGTCAGTCCAGTCAACAAAGAAGTTATCCGGCTGACCTGGAGCATACCACTTATCAATTTCTGTGTTTGTACCCACAGGCAGAGGAGCCAAGGTAAGCTTGTCCACATTTTCTTTATTCAGTATTTTCAAAGCCACATCAATCGAAGTTGCAACCAGGTAAGGAGGTTGACCAATGGCAATCCCTTTAATCTTTTCATCCTTCATGTGACGGAAGAAACCATTTGTCATTTCCCCGGTCATCGGAACGGTGGACGGGTCGATACCATGTTGCTTCAACGCTTGAATAATCGCGTTTTCACCGCCGCCCTCCTGCAAAATCCCGGCAATTCCCTTATCCTTTTGCGCAGTGAGCATATTGTTGATTTCCGTTGCAGTTGCCGCGTCATCCCACTTACCGAAACCTTCTTGAAGAATTTTCACATCCGGATATTTGGCAAGAACTTCTTGGTAGCCTTTGTTGCGATCCCGGCTAACCGTCGTTCCTTCTACCCCTTTGATCAACAGGATGTTTCCTTTTCCGCCGATTTGGTCCATCAGCCATTGGGCTTGCTTGCGGCCGAATTCTACTTGGTCGGTGTTTACATTGTAGACTTTGTCGGAATCCACCGTGTTATCGAAAGCGACAACTACGATTCCGCGGTCAGCCGCTTCATTCATGACAGGAGCCAAAGCCGTTGGCGATGCAGCGTTGACGATAATCGCGTCGTAACCCTTGGACATCATGTTGCGAATCTCGTTGATTTGAGCCTGCGGATCGTTACCGGAGCTCGAGGAATAAAACTCGGAAATCAAGCCGGCATCTTTCTTCTGTTGCGCATAAGCTTCGAAAATTTTAACCATTTCGGAACGCCAGGAGTTTCCGATATAGGAGTTGCTCAATGCGATTTTGAATGCTTTTTTCCCATCTCCCGCTTTTGCGTCGCCACTGCTCGGCGCTGCACTCTGGGCAGCCGGCTTATCGCTCGCGTTTTGTTTGCTGTCGGATCCGCCTGAGCTGCCGCCGCATCCGGTTAAAGCCGCTATCGCCAATACCAGTACCATAAAAATCGGAAGCCATTTTGACATTTTCAACATAGAAAGTCCCCCCTAATCAATTTTCACTACACTTTGTGCTTGAACATTCAACTTACAAACATTTCCAATTGAACATAAAAATCATTGATGAAAGTTGAGCTTATTCCCCCCTTTTCCCGAATAATTGTAAAAGTGGAACCTATGCAGCAAACTGACTTAGAGTAATTTTCACCCCCTGCACAGAATCAGCAATCGATCCGCATCAAAAATCAAACATTGGTTTGGGCACTTTTTTGGCGATCGCATCTTCAAAAGCCTGGATAGCGTCATCGGGACGATAATGAGCTACGAGCGGATCAATCTGAAACAATCCTCTGTCCAGTAATTTGATTGCCCTTTCAAAGTTTTCCCAATCGGATGAAAAGCTGGTGTGTATCGAAATCTCTTTTCTGACTGCATTTGACAGATTCGCTTCGACTAATTTGGCAAACAGACCGACCAGTGTAATATTTCCGCCTTTTACAACCAAATCAAGCGCAGTACGGAACGCGGAAGGGGCTCCGGAGCATTCGACAACGGCATGGACCGTTTCCCTGTTATAATGCTTTATCAAGAATTCGGGGATGGATTCCCGGTCGGCATTGATTGTCTTTATTCCCAGTGATCTGCTGATCGGCATCCGTACGGCTTCGTCAGCTTCAACCCCAACTACTACCGGTTCCGCTCCGGCGATCTTGACCATTTGCGCACCCAGTATACCGATAGGACCCGGGCCTGTAATGAGAACTACGTCACCCGCGCCAATCGCGCTGCGATCCAATACGGCATGAGTGAGCACGGACACCGGCTCGACGAGACTGGCTTGCGCATAGGACAGACTTTCCGGAAATTTATGCAAATATGGCGCTTTGACCGCAACGTACTCCGAGAAAACACCGTCTCTGTGCATTCCGCGGATTTGAAACCGATTGCAAATATGCCGTTTGCCTTTCATGCAGCTTTCACACACGCCGCAGTATTGAATCGCTTCTATGACCACACGGTCCCCGGGCCGAAAGCCGGTAACGGATGAACCGACTTTCTCTACATGGCCCGAGCCTTCGTGCCCCATGATCACCGGCGGTTCGATAAAATGATGGGTCGGTGCGTAGTGATAAGCGTGAATGTCTGATCCGCAGATGGAAGCGTGATGCATGCGCACTAGAACTTCGTCATGGTCCATATCGGGAATGGGCACCTCAGTCACTTCAATGCCGCCGAATTTCTTTTCCTTTTTCACGATCGCTTTCACTGGCATCTCTCCCCTTCAGCTTATACTTTCGGAACGCCGAGGCCGGCTGCGCCCAATTCGGAGGTAACAGACTCCGGATAATACCGTTCGATCATTTGAATGCCCAGCGCGGCTCGATGGACTCTCTCTTGACACAAGCTGATATTGGTAGCTTCCCATTGTTTCCCGGAAGGATACACGTCGGGATGATTCTTGAGGCCGAATTTAATATAAACCGGAGACAACACTCTGATGATTTCCGGGATTTCATAATAGCGGATAAAACCTCCGAAGTTATCCGGCACTTCTACATAGAGATCAATCGGTATGTCGATCGCTTGCCGGATCGCGGCCAGCTTCGGCAGCGTCAAAGCCGTGGGAACGTTGTACGTGTCCGCTCCCAAGTCCTGCATTAACTTTACGGATACCGGATTTGCAGCCGCCAGCTGCACAGAGACTTTAACCACGAAATCGGGAGGCAGCATGCCCGTCTTTTTCATTTCCTTGGTCATCATCAGCAGCCCTTCGTCCGCCACTAGAGCTCCACGCAGGCCCAGATCGGCTCCTCTTTTCAGGTCCTCCATGGCGTAGACAAGCTGATCCGCGCCTTCATGCCTAAGCGCGATGGATTTCCCCGCCGACGTAAACGGCTGCGCGCTGATATCCCATGTGCCGCGAGGCCCGACGAATAAGCTGAGCTCCATGCCCCTCTCGGCAGTCATTCGGCACATTTCCTTGATCTCATCGTCCGTCTGCAGCATGATCCCGCTTCCTTGGGAAATCCGGTGCACGGTAATGCCGTACTTGTCAATTTCATTCAAGGTCGCTTCCAAAGCCCGCGGCCCTTCCACACTGGGAAGCTCGATCCGATACTGCGCTCCGTCGGGAAAACGTTTATTTGAATCAGGGAGATTATACAGATCGCCTGACGGATAGCCCAACGATTCTAGTAAGCTTCTGGATTGTTTCATGTTAAACTCCTTTCAGTGCTTGAACGGTACTTCCGCATCTTCATATACGACATTGGGTACAACACCATGCGCAGCGTCCGTGCAGCCTACGAGGCGGTTGGATGCGGCTACATTCTTCTGCCGCTTCAGCAAGCGTTGCTTTCTTTTGGCACCCAACGATTTACGGGATTCTCTCAGGTCTCCCTGATAAGCTTCCATTTTCCCGTTTTCAAATTGTTGTTCATCGAGCAAGTCGATCGTTTTTGCGCGAAAACGCAAATGCAGTACATCCCCCTGTTTCAAGTACAGGATTCCGCCGTCATACAAAGCCTCGGGTGTCATATGTCCGATTGCGGCGCCGTAAGTGACGCCGGAGTATCGGCCGTCGCTGATGAGAGTGGCCAGTTTCTTCAACTGGACGTTCGCATTAATATGCTGCATGGGGGTGAACATTTCTGGCATTCCGAAGGCGCTCGGCCCTTGTCCGGAAATGACGACAGTAATTTTCAAAATTTCCCGGCGGATCATTTCCCTGAACAAATCGTCGTAATCAAGATTTTTCGCTTCTGCGGAAGTGCCTGGAGCGTTCATTTCCCACATGGCCAGCAAACGGTTTTGCGAAAACACCCTTTTTTCCCTCAGCTCATCAAGAAGATGGGGGTTCAACAGCTCGCGGTTCGCTTCCTCTTCGTTTTCAAAGAACAGAACAAAGGATACTTTTTCGTCAAATTGGTCGATTTGCCGGGTGGGCATGCCGCTGATTTTGACCACGGCGCTTTCAAAAAAGTTTCCTTTGAATACGTCCACGCCGCTGAAGCTCCGCCTCGGTTTCGATAAAATGATCGGATTTTCCTTCACACCGTCGGCGGGCAAGCCCTCCTCACGGCTTAATCTTTCCCGCCATGTCTGGCCGGTTACCGTCATCGCATCCACTTTCATCGGCACACCGTTGCGGAGCAATTCGTAAAACAGCGTCTCCATGCCGCGAATTTGACCGGAGCAGCACTGCTTTGCCAAAGCAAAGATGTCTCTTCCCTCCGTCAGGCTGTAATCGAACAAATCCGGAACGGGATGCTCTTGATGAATTTTCTCCAGATCCCAAAGGCTGAATTGAAATCCTGCGTAGATCATGGCACCGACGATGTGCATCATTAAGTTTGTCGAACCGCCCGCGGAACTGTGAATTCGAATCGCATTGGAAATATTCGCACCCATGAGTTCCGCCACGCTGCATTCCGACCTGTTTGCGATGTCAAACAGCGCATCGATCGCCGGTTTGATTTGCTCTTGAGTGGGGGGTTCAATCAACATCTCCAAAGACGGATGGACCATTCCGAATCCCGCCGTAATGTCCCGGGAGCTGTTGCCGGTACCGTGAAAAGCGCAAATTCCGCCCTTGCTGTCGCAGGTGTTGACGGCCAAGCGTTTTTCGAAATCTTTTTGCCGCTCCATGCTGATCAAGCCCTCATTAACCGCACGCGCAAGAACGCCTTGGAATGCCGTATTTGAGCTGCATTGCAGGATGTAATCCATCGCATCCAAAATATCGTTGGAAATGTCTTCATATCCTTTTCTTTTGGCATCAGCGGCGACTTCTCGAAGCTCAGACCGCAAATCGCCGGGAATCGTTCCGCCCACGAGCACATGGGAAGGCGAAAAAGTTGCAAAGACGGGAGCCTCGCCCCTTCTTCTACGGACCCGGTCCAAATGGGCCAGTCCGCTTAACACCGCGAGCGGCTGTTTATCGCATCCCTGTATGACAAACGCCCCGTGATACGAATGGGCTTCCATCTGGTTCACGACAATTTCCGCGATGGCGTTGCGGCTTTGCAGGGAATAGCTCATCCCTTGATTGCTTTGCGCCGTTCCGTCGCACAAAACAGGAGTGCCAAAGTAAAAGGGAAGACCGCCATGCTGCCAAATCTCGAGAGCGGCTTTGGAAACCGTCTCAATGTCCAAAATGTGGGCAGGATGATCGCTTGAACCGCCGATGATCGCGATGCGCGGAGCGTTTTCCTCAAGACGGTCGTAAATCTCCTCCAAGGTCCAATCCGGCTTCGGCCCTTGATACCTGTCCCCTAAAATCCGTCGCGCCTGATCCAGCAAGCCCGCTACGGTAATCGGTTCATTCGCTTTTCCTTGAACATTGTCCCTGTACGGGTTATTCGGGTTGTTAATTCTCGGTCTTAGTTTCACAGTATTCATATCCACAGCCCTCTCAACTCCCATATGCACAATCTTTAATTGCTAACTTAACTACGCCAACCTTTGGTTGATTGCTATCACAGTGCATGGAGCGCTGTCCACATCCTGAATCCTTAACGGAAGCGCAACTACAGTCTGCAAATCATTCTGGATTACATCCTCAAAATTCAAATCCTCGATGATCAGAATATAATTATCAACAAAATTGCCCAGCATCCATTGGTGTGAAAGAACCCCCTCGGGACCGTGCTGATAAGCCGCCAAGGAAATAAAATCGAGAGCAATCGCCTTCAAATTCGCAAAATTTTTAACCAGATGCTCCGCCAGCTCCGGAGAAATTCCCGGTCCATAACTGGCATATGTCTCAGGCTCAACGCTGCGCAGCCTTGTGAAATGGGTTCTGATCAGCAATGCGTCGCTTTCCGCCAATTGCTTTTCGTAGGGTCTGATGTCATCCACTGTGATCAGCTCGTCTTTTCCCCGATTGATGTCAACCAAAAGCGGCGAGCGGAAAACGAAGCGGTCTGCAGGCACCTCCCATAATTGGATGCCTTTCGGGTTAAAGTGATTGGGTCCGTCCATGTGACTGGAAAAATGATTGAATAAATGAAGCATATATGTGTTTGCGGGCTCGCCGTCTTTTCCGATCCGTGTAAACGGCTCGAAGGCAAAAGTTGGGTTGTTCGGCCAACCCGGGTCTCCCACACGGATGGGATGAGAAAGAACTTTAATCATGCGATTGATCCTCCTATTTAGAGAGTTAGAGATTCGGCACCACCGCAAAAGCGCGGACGGGGGATCCCGAGCCGTCTTTTATCGGCAAGGGCAGCGCGAAAAACAATGAAAACGCCGGCAAAAGTCCGATATTATTTAAATTTTCGATGATCAGCACTTCATTCCCCAAGAGTGTGTAATGCGCAGGATTGCCATCGCTGTGGCTGGCGTCGACAGCCAGCGTGTCGCTGCCGACAGCCGAGATGCCCTTGTCGACGAAATACTTTGCCGCTTCGAAGCTCAACCCCGGCCACTCCCGAACATATGAATCATCTTTCTCAGCGCGGCTTTTCCACAATCTGTCCCATCCGTAACGGATGAGAACAATATCTCCTTTTTGCAATCTGCCGTGCTCTTCTTCCCATTGTTGAATATGCTCGACAATCACCAAGCGCTCCGTGGGAAAGGGCGACAAATCGATCGCGGCCGCTCTTCCCATAATGCGCTCCAACGGGACACGGTCAATCCCGTAATGGGCAGGTCCGTCCTGGATAAAATGCTTAGGGGCATCCATGTGAGTTCCCGAATGTTCCGACATGCTGATTTGATAATGCAGTGCGACATCGCCGAGCTCATAAGATTCCTGAAGAATCTTTCCGAATCTGGCATGTGTGGGCCAAAGAGGAATATTCTCTTCCAATTTGTGTGTAAGATCGATCACTTTTGACCGGGATATTAGCGACATCCAAGCTTGCAGAAGTTCCGACATGCTTTTTCCTCCATTTCCTTAAAGCAATCTTCCTTCTTTTGTAAAAGAAAAGTTCTCCGCTTCGGACACTATCTCGACATCACTTCGTTGGACCAGCTCTTGTCTATAGCTTTCGGAAACCTGGATTTCGCTTAGATCCAACGTGTTCTTAATTCGGACGATTTTCGCTTTGTCCGCTGTTATTCGATTGCACGTTTTCAGCGCAACGACAATCGCTTCCTTGTCGGAATTCATGACGACCGGGATTTTTGCGGGATCCAGCTCGGTCGACGTTATGGAATTTGCATACAACTTCAGGAAATCAATTTTATTAAGCAAATTCCTTGTCGTCACATCCGCCAAACCGATGCCGTTGGCATTTCCGTGGGTTTTATCGGTCAAATCGAGAACGACTACCTTTTGGATCGGCGGAGCAAGATCGAATCCGGGCAGTCCGGAAGCGGTTCGGCCTGTTATATTGGGGTCCATTCCCGCTCCGCTGATGTCCTTGCCGATCTGATCGACGATCAGAACATCGATTCCCGATACAAGGAGCCGCGGCATCGATTTCTTTGCAACCATCAGCAGCTGTTTTTCATTCTCAAAGATTTGGTCTTTGGGCATAACGGTGACCGACATCGTCTCGTCATACGCGTTTTCCACTATACCTACGCCAAAAGCTATCGGAGCATTTTGCAAAACCGCTTTCCCGGTTTCCGGGATCAATTCGTGAAAACGGTCAAATCCGTAGGTATGGATCGTTGTCGCTCCTTTGTGCTTCCCCAAGCCGATGGTCATCATTTTGATGAGGCCGCTTTCATAATCGCCTTTGAAGTCGGTATGCGGTTTAATCCGATTGACAACGACTACGCCATCGGCCTGATATGCCGCTTGATCGAAATAGACCGGCATCCCGTTTTCGAGATTGGCGATCTGTACAACTTCCATTGAGGAGATGACGGGAACTCCCATTGTCTGCTCATTCACGGCGTATTCGTCAAGCACTTCTCTTTGGCCTTCTGCCGTCGCCCCTCCGTGGCTTCCCATCGCGGGAACGATGAACGGCTCGGCCCCCCATGCTTTCAGCTCCGCAATGACGCATTTCACGATTTCCGCCAGATTGGCAATGCCCCGGCTGCCTACGGCAACGGCAATTTTCTTGCCTTTATATTCGCCGGGGATCAGCTTTGCCGACATTTCCTGCGCTACGGTTTGCTTGATATCCGCTACCCGCTCTCTCGGAAAAATCTGCTTAATCTTTATCATTTTGGGAAGATCAATTTCATATCCGCCTTCTATCTTTACTTCGAACGGCTCGCCCAACAACATCATCGCCTTCTTTCGGAGAAATGCGTCCGGTCATGCCCCGGACCAAAGCGACCGGTATTTAATCCATCAGCTGCCCACCATTGATCTCAATGATCTCGCCGGTAATATAGTTCGAATAATCGGAGCTTAAAAACAAAACCGCGCCAACCATTTCTTCCGGCGTGCCTTCGCGCCCCATCAGAATTTGGTTTCCTAATTTCTGCCGCGTCTCCGGCGGCGTGAAGCGATCCTGAAAAGGCGTGCTGATGACTCCCGGAGCGATTCCGTTGACCAGAATGTTGTATTCCAGCAATTCCTTGGCCAAGTTGCGCGTCAAGGTACTTACGCCTCCTTTGGAGGTTGCATAAGCGAGGGCTCCGATTGAACCGCCGTTTCTGGCCGCGATTGACGTCACATTGACGATTCTGCCTTTCCCCTGCGGCTTCATCAAAGGCAAGGCGGCTTGCGTAACGAGAAAAACCGATTTCAAGTTTACATCGAGAATACGGTCCCATGTTTCCTCGTCCAATTGTTCCAAACGAACCCTTTTGACCATCGATCCCGCATTGTTGACCAGAATGTCGATACGGCCAAACCGGTCGTTAATTTTAGACACCATGCTTTCAACGATATTCTTCTTTGATACGTCGCCTTGCACGAGTAAAGCTTCACGACCCATTCCGCTTATTTCCGCAGCCACCGATTCTCCTTCGGCAAGGTTTTGATTGCAATGAACAATCACATCCGCGCCATGAGCGGCAAAACCAAGCGCAACCGCGCGGCCGATCCCCGTGCTGCTTCCGGTAACCCATACGACTTTCCCCTCAAAAGAATACAATGACTTCAACTCCCCATCTATTTTTTAACCATTCGGTTAGTCAGCTTCCCCAGGTGTTCAATTTCAATCGTGACGACATCGCCGTCTTGAAGATAAACTTGCTTTTCGGGGGGATATCCCATCACGACCCCTTCGGGAGTTCCGGTCAAAATAATGTCCCCCGGCATCAGCGTCATATGTTGGGAAATATAACTGATGATTTCATCACAGTAAAAAATCATATCGGCTGTATTTGAATCCTGACGAACCTCTCCGTTTACAATGGATCGAATTTTGAGGCCGTTAGGGTTTGGGATTTCATCGGTGGTCACTAGGTACGGCCCGATCGGACAAAATTGGTCGCATGTCTTGCCGAGCATCCATTGCGGTGTTTTCATCTGCAGATCCCTTGCTGACAAATCGTTACTGTTGCAGTATCCGAGAACATAGTTCAAGGCTTCCTGCTTCGATACGTTCTTAGCCTCCCGGCCAATCACTATCGCCAATTCCGCCTCGTAATCGATTTTATTCGAGACATCTGGCAGCACAACCTCTTCCCGATGAGCGGCCAGCGCATTTGCGAATTTATTGAATAAAATCGGAACCGTAGGAATAGCTGATCCGGTTTCTATCGCATGCTGCCGGTAGTTCAAGCCTACACAGATGATTTTCTGCGGGTTGGCCACACAAGGTCCGAATGAAACCTCTGATTCATCCACCATAAAATCGGCTTGTTGTGCAATGTCCTGCTCGGAAAGCAATTGATCCACATATTCCCGCAAAGCCGCACGGGCTGTCGGACCGCCATGGATGAATTGTTCAACATCGACCGGAACATCATGGGAAGCGGGAACCGCTTTCAAAGCTTGTTCAATATCGATGATTCCGCTTTCAATATGAACACCCAGGACGGATTTTCCGTCTTTGTTTAAGGCTGCGATTTTCATAACCAAAACCTCTCTTTAACCAATGAAGTGTTATGCATTTTTCCCGAAGGTTGTGCCGCCGTCTATGTACAGCGGTGAACCCATCATGAACTTTGATTCATCCGAGGCGAGAAACAAAGCTGCGAAAGCGACATCCTCCGGTTTGCCGAAATCGTTGCTGAGCTGACGCGATTTGATTTGTGCGACAGCCTCTTCAGGCTTATCGTATTTTTGCAGATATTTCTCAACAAAAGGCGTATAAATTGTGCCCGGCAGCAAAGCATTGACGCGAATCCCATAGCGGGCATAATCCACTTGCATGGATTTGGTGAGTGCCAATACCGCACCCTTCGAGGCGGAATAAGAAGCTCTCGAAGCAAGACCAATTTCGGCGATACAGGAGGACATATTGATAATCGAACCGCTCCGCTGCTTGAGCATTTGAGGAAGAACATACTTGGAGGAAAGAAACACTCCCTTCACATTGACATTCATGACCGCATCCCAATCCTCCGGTTCGGTTTCATGAACAGTCCCTATGCCGCTGATTCCCGCATTATTAAACAGTACGTCTATTCTGCCATAATGAGCGACGACTCGTTCCGCCATCGAGCGGACTTGTTTGGAATCCGTCACGTTGCAAGAGATGAATTCACATTGGCCACCGGCCCTCGTCAAGAGATCAACGGTTTCCTGACCGCCGTCATGATCAATGTCCGCGATTATAACGGCGGCACCCTCCTTGGCAAACAATTTGGCGGTCGCCTGCCCGATCCCCGAACCGGCGCCTGTTATGATGCATACTTTGTTTTTCAGACGCATGGGATTTCAACTCCAATCATGATTCGTGAATGTTCGATAATTCTTTGGCCAACTTGCATATCTCTTGAATGGCCAATTCCTTTTTGGTTTCCCATTGATGAAGCGGCATTGAAACGCTTACCGCGGCGCTGGCCTTCCCACGCTGTCCGATAAAGATAGGGGCGGACACACAGCAAACACCCAAAGTCGCCTCCTGCAAATCAAATGCAAAACCGTTTTGCCTGACGACACGAAGATGTTCAAACAGCTGATCAGCTTGATCGATCGTATGGACTGTCATTTTCTCCAATGCCGCGTTTCCTTCATAAAGGCCGGCCAACTCCGTTTCCGATAAAGTTGAAAGCATGGCCTTTCCGAGAGCGGTAGCATGCGCAGGATATCTCATGCCGGGGTCCGTGACGATACGTATAAGCGATTCGGCCTCCGCTTTGCCCAAATAAAACACTTCTTTACCTTCCAAACGCGCCAATTGAAAGGTTTCTCCGACAATTTGCTTGGAGGCTTCCGCTTTTTGATTAAAAAGCTGCAGCAGATCAAACTGCCTTAAATAAGCACTGCCGATCTTGCCCATAAAATCGCCGATTTTGTAAGCGTTTGCGTTGTTCTTGCTAACCCAGCCCAAATTCTCCATCGTTATTAAAATAGAGAACATTGAGCTTTTGTTGACTTCCAGCATTTTGGACAAATCGATAAGCTTCAGTTTATTCGGATTTTCGGAAACCAATCGTAAAATCTCGCTTGCCCGGAATAACGCCGGAACTTTATATGATGGCATAAGTCACTGCTCCTGAAATATTTGGTTTATTATACAAAACCAAGTTTAATATACTATAATTCCATCATACACGCGTAAAATTGCCTAGTCAATATGAAAATGTAATTTACCGTCATACATTAATAAGAATAAGAATTACGCTTTCTTTTACACACCAGATACTGTTCCATAACCGTTATGCGATTTCTTTTCCGTTTTGTTACACATTATTTTAGGCCCGCATTTGAACCGATAAAGGAGGATCTTGGAGGATTTAAGTCTGGAATCCTCAACAACTCAATATAGTAAATGAGCATGCCAAATAAGCCGTACACAAGACGACTAATTGGAAAATAATTGAAAAAACGCATTACTGTTAAGGGGTAAGGGAATCAGGTTGCAGCCGCCATAATTCGGTAACCTTGAGTTTGTGCTAGTAAAATCGCTTGTTCTACCGTGATTTCACGACCTGCTGGACGAACATCGGATTTTTTATACAAGTCAGGGTTATAGGGTTCTTTGTTCTTCAAGATGTGATAGATGGCTGTTAATAGTATTCAGGCAATCGCAATAATGGCGCGTTTGTGGCCTCTCCCGCCTTTTCAGTTGTAAGTAGCGATTTCGGGTTTCGGGATGTTTCTCGCTTTTGACTACAGCGGTAGCACACTGTACCAAAAGAGGCTTGATGTAAATGCCCGCTCTTGATATCCTTACTGACTTTTTCTTGCCGGCACTCTCATTGTTAGTGAGAGTGAGTCCTGCCCAGGAGCACAAATGCTTGGCTGTCGGGAACACGTCCATATTCACACCGATTTCCGATACCACAGCAATGGCGGAAAACAAGTTTTTGAAGGACGGAACGGTCAAGATCAAGTTGATTTCTTCTGAGTAGGACTCGGCAAGGGAAAGGATAATGGCTTCCAGTTCTTCTTTACGGGACTCGAGATCTTCGAAGTGTTGTTTAATGACCTTGATTTCCCCGGCCTGTTCGGGCGTAATGAGTCCGTCAATCGCAAGCTCCAGTTCAGGGAGTTTCTCCTTCATGGAGCCGTGAATGAGCGGTTCGATGTCAAAAGACGTATCGGTCGGATTGTTCAACAGCTTGTCGTGGAGCCGATTCTCCTCACTCGACGAAAAGTTCGTCAGCTTGAAGCGGTAGCGCATCAGGTCGCGTAGCTGCCGGATCGGCAAGGGAGGCATATAGCTTCCATTGACAAGGTCATGCTTGAACAAATCGGCAATCCACTGGGCGTCTTTCTTATCTGTCTTCTTGCCTCGAATGGCCTTGACGTATTTTGGGTGTGCCAGCGTGATGTTGCAGGAGTGCTCCAGAATGTTGAACGAGGGATCCAGTATTTCCCTG
>NZ_JAYJLD010000052.1 GCF_035282765.1 Ferviditalea candida
AAAGACAGTCCAAGCCACCTAACGGTGGCTCGGAACACTACAAAAGTGACATTTTCTCGGACGAGTTAAGGTGACATTTTCTCAGACGTTTGACACATAAAATTTGCTTAAACTTTTTTGTCATTCAAAAAAATTTAATAATGATAAGCGCAGCCGAGCTCCTGAAGCACTTTCAGCGCCCGGTTCATGTCTTCCTCTTCGCGGAAGGTCAGTCTGAGCACTCCCGGTGCATCCAGCCGATTCTCCAAAATATGAATGTTGCTCAGGTTAATACGATGATTGCCCAATTGCGTGGTAATCTTGCCGATGATGCCCGGCTTGTCCGGTACATCCACATACACATCGTACATTGAAGTGATCATGCCCTTCCGTCTTTCCGGAAGCTCTCCGCGAAACCGGTTGGCGTCCAGGAATTCACGTTCGATCCCAGGCCCGTCCCCGGCTTCCAGGAGTTGAATGAATCGCTCGATGTGCCCGTTCCAATCCTGCAGCAGCTTAAGCAGCACATCCCGATTGTGAATCAGAATATCCCGCCAGATAATCGGCTCGCTGGAAGCGATCCGCGTAATGTCGCGGAAGCCGCCGGCGGCCAACAAACGGTACAGCCCGTTGGATTCGTTATATTGAGCCACTTGATTGACGAGAGCTACAGCAATGATATGCGGCAGATGGCTGACCGCTCCGACAATATCGTCATGCAGAGCCGGTTCCATCCTGATGATCTGCGCTTTGGTCCGGCTCAGCAGCTCACTCAATTTCCCGTAAGCTTCTTCAGGCGTATCCGCGGCCGGAGTCAGCACATAGTACGCATTCTCAAACAAATGGGAGGTCGCAGCCTCCACACCCGATTTCTCCTTGCCGGCCATCGGATGCCCGCCGATAAAATGAACGTCCTTGAGCTTCAGCCGATCCGCGCAGGCCATGATGGACTGCTTGGTGCTGCCGACATCGCTGATGATGCAGCCCGGTTTCAAAGGGAGGGCGCTGATCTTCAGCAGGTAATCTTCCAGCAAGCCTACGGGAAGGCAAAGAAAAATGAAGTCGGCATCCTTAACGGCTTCTTCCATTGAGGTTGTCGCTTCATCGACAACGTTTCTTTTCAAGTATTTTTCAACCGACTTCGGATTGCCGGAATGCCCGACAATCCGTACTCCCGGAGTTTCCTTCAAGCATAGGGCCAATGATCCGCCGATCAGGCCTACGCCAAAAATTGCAATCTTCATAGTTCACACTCATTTATCCATTAATTTCTGTTGCTGCAATCTGCACTTCATTCAACACTTCTTCGAGCGCCTGAATAAATTTGCTGTTCTGCTCCGGTGTGCCGACAGTTACCCGGATGGATGTAGGGAAATCCAGCTGATGTCCGCCTCTGACAATGATTCCTCTCCCCAGCAGTCCTTCAAACACCGATTTGGCCGGTCTATGCACGTTCACCATGATGAAATTTCCGTAAGCGGGATATGCGGACAAGCCCAACCGTTCAAATTCGCCGGTCAAATAATCGATGCCTTTGGCATTTTCCTCCCGGCAACGGGTGATAAACGCCTGGTCTTTAATCGCTGCCATCGCAGCCGCCTGAGCGTACCTTGTCGTATTGAACGGCTCCCGGACCTGGTTGATGGAATGAATGACGTCCGGATGGCCGATGCCGAATCCGATGCGCAGCGACGCCAATCCGTAAATTTTGGAAAACGTGCGCAAAAGCACCACATTATCATGCTCCCGAAGAAGCTTCAGGGAATTGGAATTGTCCTCCGTTGCCGTATATTCGATATACGCCTCATCCAGCACCACAAGCACCCGGTCGGGAACCTGCTCCAAAAACCGTTTGAGCTCTTGCTGGCTCACCATTGTCCCGGTCGGATTGTTCGGATTGCAGATCCAGATGATTTTCGTTTTTTCATTGACCCGCTCCAGCATCCCCTGAAGGTCGTGCGTACCTTCCGCCAAAGGCACCTCGATGCATACGCCCCCTTCGATTTCCACGTTATGTTTGTACTGGGGAAACGTATGCGAGGCCATGATCGTTTCGTCGCCTTTGACCAGGAACGCTCTGGCAATCATCAAAATCACTTCATCGGAACCCGCGCCGAAAATGATTTGATTCTTTGAAACATCCAAGTGTTCGCTCACCGCCTGCGTCAATTCCACCGCGCCGCCGTCCGGATAAATATGCGTTTGCTCCAATTGTCCGAGAATGGCTTCGCGCACCAGCGGCGAGCAGCCGTAAGGATTTTCGTTGGAGGCCAGCTTGATAATTTCCTTCAAACCCAGCTCGCGTTTGACTTCCTCAATCGGTTTGCCCGGCTGGTACACCGGCAGATGGACGATATTTGCTTTCGGTTGGACCACACTGATCACCTCGAGATTTGATGGGGATTCCCTTTGATTTGCGCGACAAATTCACGGATTTGCGATAGGCCCTCCGCTTTCGTTTCCGGTTTGGACAAGAGCGGGAGGGTATCCTCGATTTTGCGGACGATGGCGCTTCCCACGATAACTCCGTCGCACAGCGCAGAAAAATATTGGAAATGTTCGTGGCTCGAAATACCGAACCCAACCGCCACCGGCAAAGAAGAAGCCTGTTTGACCGTCTCGATGAACTCTTCCACATTTGCTGCGAATTGCGACCGAACGCCCGTAACTCCCAGCGATGAAACACAATAAATGAATCCTGCCGCACGGGCGGAAATTTTTTGAATCCTCTCTTTGGAGGTCGGCGCCACCAGCGGGATCAGATGAATATTAAACTTCTCCGACAGCGCCCGCATCGCCCCGTCCTCTTCCACAGGCAAATCCGGAATGATGATACCGCTGATGTCATTCTCCTGCAGCATTTCAAAAAAACGTTCGAGTCCGAGCTGCAGAACAGGATTATAATAAGTGAACAAGATGAAAGGCAGCTTTATGTTTCTTTTCCGCGCTGCTTTGGCCGATCGGATACTGTCGACGATCGTTACCCGCCCTCCGCTGAGCGCTCTTTGCGAGGCCCGTTGGATAACGGGACCGTCGGCAAGCGGATCGGAATACGGAACCCCAAGTTCGATCAGGTCGGCGCCGGCCAGTTCCAGCTGTTCGATAATGTCCAAGGACGTGCTCAAGTCCGGATCGCCCACTGTTACAAATGGGATTAACGCCGTCGCCTGCCGCTTCCGCAGATCCGCGAACACTTCATCAATCCGGTTCATTCCGCTTCCCCCCCAAGATATCCCATGATCGCTTCCACATCTTTGTCGCCGCGGCCGGACAGGCTGACGACAATGATCTGGTCTTTGGACAACTGCGGCGCCAGTTTGATCGTATGTGCGATCGCGTGCGCGCTTTCCAGAGCGGGGATAATGCCTTCCGTCCTGCTCAACAGCTGCAGGGCCTCAAGCGCTTCCTGATCGGTGGCCGGAACGTATTCGGCACGCTTGCTGTCCCTGAGATAGGCATGCTCGGGGCCGATCCCCGGATAATCCAAGCCCGCGGAAATGGAATGCGCGGGCAGCACCTGGCCGAATTCATCCTGTAGCAAATAACTCATCGAGCCTTGAAAAACGCCCTCTTTGCCTTTGGTCAAGGTCGCCGCATGCTCATCCGTATCGACGCCTTTGCCGGCTGCTTCCACTCCGATCAGACGTACGGATGCATCCTCGACAAACGGATAAAAAATCCCGATCGCGTTGCTGCCACCCCCCACACAGGCGATGACCGCGTCCGGCAATCGGCCTTGCGTCTCAAGAATCTGCCGTCTCGACTCATCCCCGATAATCCGCTGAAAATCCCGCACCATCATCGGATACGGATGCGGTCCGACTGCCGAACCGAGAATATAGAACGTGTCATCGACATGGCTGACCCAGTAGCGAAGCGTTTCGTTGCCCGCATCCTTCAGCGTCCTGGTGCCCGATGTTACCGGGATCACCTCCGCGCCAAGCAGCTGCATGCGGAACACGTTCAGCTTCTGCCGCATCGTGTCTTGCTCCCCCATGAACACCTTGCATTCGAGACCGAGCAAAGCCGCCACTGTCGCCGTTGCCACGCCATGCTGACCTGCGCCGGTTTCGGCGATCACCTTCTTTTTGCCCATCCGCTTGGCCAATACGCCCTGCCCGATCGTGTTGTTGATTTTATGCGCGCCCGTATGGTTCAAATCCTCGCGTTTTAAATATATTTTGGCGCCGCCCAGCCTCGAAGTCAACCGCTCCGCATAATACAGCGGCGTCGGGCGCCCGGCGTACTGATTCAGCAAGTACCGCACTTCACGCTGAAACTCTTCGTCCTGCGCATACCGCCGATACGCTTCCTCCAGCTCGATCAGCGCATTCATCAGTGTTTCCGGGACATATCTGCCGCCGAATCTGCCGAACCGTCCAAGGGCGTCAGGCACTGCTTTATTCATGAGTTTTCACCCTCTCAAGGAAGCTTCGTATTTTTTGGATATCTTTTACGCCTTCCGTCTCCACCCCGCTGGATACATCTACGCCTTCGGGATGGTATGCTGTGATCAATTCGCCTACGTTGTCGGCGTTCAAGCCGCCTGCGACGAAAAGCGGAATCCCCATACTCTGCGTTTGTCGATGGTATTCCGAGATTTTTTCCCAGGCGAACGTTCTGCCGGTTCCGCCTTCAAGCACCGGATCGCAGGTATCCAGGAACACCCCGTCGATCCTCCCGCGAAAGGGCTCCAATTCCCGATGGCCCCCGGTTCCCGCGTCATCGGCGGAAACACTGAATACCTTAAACACCCTCACGTTAAATTGGTCCCGAACCAGCCTGCAAAATTCCGGGGTTTCCCTGCCGTGAAGCTGGACGCAATCAAGCGGCGCTTCCCCCAGCGTACGTTCGAGCTGTTCGAGATCAGGATCGACGAACACGCCGACGCTTTGCGGAGGCGAAGCGTCCCAGCGTCCGAGAATGCCGAGCATCTCGCCGGCCTGGCACGGAGAAACCTGCCTTCTGCTTTTCGCAAAAACAAAACCGATATAGTCTATCGGTAAGTTTATCATAGATTCTATCATTCCGACCGATGTCAGTCCACAAATTTTTACCGCCGTTTTTCCCATCTCAGGACACTCCCCCGACAGCTGAAAACCCCATCAGATCGTGAACCGCGCGGCCGATATCCGCCTGCCGCATGAAATGCTCTCCGACGAGCACGGCGCCGGCTCCTAGGGAAGAGAGGTATGCGATTTGCTCCGCTGTGGAAATCCCGCTTTCGCTGACGACGATCCGGTCCTTCGGAATATCGCGAATCAGATTTTCGGTTGTTTTCAAATCGGTAACAAAGCTTTTCAGATCCCGGTTGTTGATGCCGAGCAGGGCAACATCCATTTCCAGAACGCGCTCCAATTCCTCCCTGTCATGCACCTCTACTAGCGCATCCAAGCCCAAATCCTTCGCAATGCCGAGAAACTCGCGCAACTGCTCATCGGATAAAATCGCCGCGATCAGCAGAATCGCATCTGCGCCGATCTGTCTGGCTTCATAGATCTGGCGGTAGTCAATCGTGAAATCCTTGCGCAGAACCGGCACGTCAACCGCTTCCCGCACCCGGCGCAAATAGTCATTGGAGCCTTGAAAATACGTCGCGTCGGTCAATACGGAGATGCAGTCGGTTTGGGCGCCCGCATAGGACCGGGCAATCTCGACGGGATCGAAATCGGAGCGGATCAGCCCTTTGGAGGGCGATGCCTTCTTGACTTCGGCAATCAATCCCATCGGACGACGCCTGCCTTCGCCCAATGCCTTGGCAAAGCCGCGGGCGGGCGGCAATCCGGCGAGCTCCTTTTCCAAGCTCTGCAGGGAGAAGCCTTCCTTCAGTTGTTCAACTTCCGCTCTTTTGGTCGCGACGATTCTGTCAAGAAACATGGCTGATCGCTCCTGTAAATTTAATCAGATCCTGAAGCTTTTCATAGGCTTTGCCGGAATCAATGAGATCGGCCGCGATCTTCACGCCTTCCTGCAGCGTCTTGCATTTTCCGGCAAGATAAAAGCTTGCTGCGGCATTGGCCAGCACGATATCCCTATACGCTCCCCGCTCGCCCTTTAAAATCCGCCGTATAATTTCGGCATTCTCTTCCGGAGTACCGCCCGCCACTTCCGACAGCGGATGCTGGCGAAGTCCAAAATCGTCGGGCGTGATATCGAACGTGCGAATTTTCCCCTCATTCAGCTCAGTGATCTGGGTCGGCGCGGAAATGCTGATTTCATCCAAGCCGTCATGGCTTGAAACGACAAACGCCCGTTTGATTTGCAGTTCATGCAGCACCATCGTGACGATCTCCGTTTTGCTGCGGTCGAATACGCCGAGCAGCTGACGGTCGGCGCCGGCCGGGTTCGTCAAGGGTCCAAGGATATTAAACACGGTGCGCACGCCAAGCTCCTTGCGGGGGCCGGCCGCATGCTTGAGCGACTGATGATGCAGCTGCGCAAACATAAAGCCGATACCCACGCTGTCCAGGCATTCGGCAACCTGCGCGCTGTTCAACCCGATGTTCACGCCGAGCGCTTCCAGCACATCCGCGCTGCCGCTTTTGCTGGATGCGGCCCGATTGCCGTGCTTTGCCACCCGGATCCCCCCGGCAGCCACAACGATCGCGGTCGCCGTGGAAATATTGAACGTGTTCGACCCGTCGCCGCCGGTCCCTACTATATCAATCAGGCCGTCCCGCTCCGTTTCCACACGGTCGCATTTGCTTCTCATTGCGTCCGCCAGTCCGGCGATTTCATCGATCGTTTCCTCCTTCATCATCAACGCGGTCGCGATGCTGCCGATCTGCGCCGGGGTGGCATGGCCCTCCAGTATATCATTCATTAAGTCGCTGGCCTGCGCGCGCGTCAAATTTTCCCGTTTGACCAGCTTGGCAATCACCTGTTTGATTGTCAGTTTCCCGTTTTCCATTTTTTCGAGCTCCTCTCTTCAGCTTATTTCCCTTCTACCGCCTGCGGTACCGCCGTCATAAGAAAAACTTCTACCGAGGCCAATTCAAGATAAGTGACCGCTTTTAAAGGTAGGTTTTTATGCCAATAAAAATTTGTCTTTCCGAGAGCCGAAAACGTATAATTCTTACGTGGTAAAATAATCCTGATTGATGCTTCCATACCCCACCAATTGCTCTGCTTTCCGCTCCGGCTGCTCTTCCCGGAACATCCGTTCAGCCATCCGGATCGATTTGAGCAGAGCCTTCGCCTTGTTTACCGTCTCTTCGTATTCCCGTTCGGGCACGGAATCGAAGACGATTCCCGCACCAGCTTGCACATAGGCTCTGCCTCCCTTAAAGATGATCGTGCGGATCGTGATGCACGAGTCGGAATTTCCGGAAAACCCGAGATAGCCGATCGCCCCCGCATAGGCTCCCCTCGCCTCGTTTTCCAGCTCGGCGATAATCTCCATGGCCCTCAGCTTTGGCGCGCCCGACACGGTACCTGCAGGCAAGCAGGAAATGAACGCATCGAAAAAGTCTTTGTCCGGGCGAAGCTTACCGGATACGTTGGATACGATGTGCATGACGTGGGAATAGCGTTCGATCTGCATGTATGCGTCGCAGTGCACCGATCCGAATTGCGACACCCGGCCGATGTCGTTCCGTCCGAGATCCACCAGCATCACGTGCTCCGCGCGCTCTTTTTCATCCGCCAGCAGATCCTTTTCCAATTCCAAATCTTCTTCGGGAGTTTTCCCTCTCGGCCGCGTGCCGGCGATCGGCCGCGTTTCCACCTTATCCCCGTCAACCTTGACCAGCGCTTCCGGCGAAGTGCCGACGATCACCTCATCGTCCATCTTCAAGTAATACATATAGGGAGAAGGATTCATCACCCGCAGGATCCGATACACGTACAACGGTGAAATATCCGTTTCGATGTCGAAGCGCTGAGACAGCACGACCTGAAAAATATCCCCGGCTTGGATATACTCCTTGGCCTTGACCACATTATCCATATACTGTTCCTTGGTCAAATTGGAATGGATGCCGTCGATCTCAACATCTGCAGGAAAAGCAATATGGCCAAGTCCCTCGGCATGGGCGGCAGGCCGCTTCAGCTTCTCCATCGTCCGTTCGATTTTGGCGCACGCCCGCGCGTATTCCTCGCCAATTTCCCGATCCGTCGCGTGCGGACGAATATGCACGTTGGCGATCACTTTAATCTGCTGCTTGAAGTGATCAAAGACGATGACCTGGTCGCAGAACATGAACTGCAGGTCATTCATGTTCAGATCGTCCACGCGGTGTGCCGGAAGCTTCTCATAATACTGCAGCAGATCGTATCCGAAAAAACCGATGGCCCCGCCCGTAAACGGCGGAAGATCGGGTATCGAAGGACTTGAGTAGGCTCGCAGATAGGCTTTCAGGGTTTCGATCGGCCGATCATCGACGACCTCCACGCCATGCTCCGATTCGATTTCCATTCGCCCGTTTTTGCCGCGGACCATCAGGAACGGATCCGTGCCGATAAACGAATACCTGGCCCATTTGGCTCCCCCCTCCACACTTTCCAGCAAAAAAGCGCGGGGCTCGCGAAAAAAATGTTGGAATACGCGGATCGGCGTCTCCGTATCCGCCATGAAATGACGCACGACGGGAATCAGATTGTGATGTTTGGCCAAGCGTATGACCTCGTTTAATTCCGGTGTGTACATGCAGCACCACTCCTCGCAGGTTTCTTCTATAAATCGTGACGAAATAAAAAACCTCTACCGCAAAGTAGAGGCGATGAAATATGATTATAGATAAGCGCATGCAAAAATAATACCGGATCGGGCAAAAATCCCCGTCCTACATCCAATGCTCAGCTCATCTCATCTAATCTCATCTCAACTTTACTAACTCAACTATACACGAAAAAACGGGGAAGCGTCAACCTTAACTCCTTCCAATCTCATCGAATTTCAGCATTTGGGCCCTGCGGCCAGATCGGGACGCAGCGATTTCGCTTCATTCAAATACACATGAATCATTTCATCCTGATTTTTTTCCGTATTGACCATAACCATCAGCCTGATGCAGCGTGAAAGACTGTTCTCTACGGGAATCTCCACCGAGCACATCAGCGGAACCAGTTCCCATCCCGGCAGCTGACGGATCGCCCTGGCCGGAAATGTCGATTTCAAGTCCTGGGTTACTGTAATAAATACGCTTCCAATCATATCCGGTTGAATCCCGTTCACCTGTATGATTTCATTCAACATTTCCGCAGTGGCCTGCAGGATTTCCGGTTCTTCGTCTTTCGTCACGGTCGTTGCCCCGCGAATTCCCCTCAAGAACATCCCCGTTTACGCCTCCTTCTTCAGTTGTTCAATCGTTTCTCTCACCCAATCTGCGGGAATATTGCCGCGGATTTCAACCTTCCCGATGTCTGCAGGGATCACAAACACCATGGTGCCTTCCTTGAATTTCTTGTCATGCATCATCGCCCGCATGATCGCTTCCGTATCCATATGCTCCGGTATGCTTACGGGCAGACGGAATTTCTGGAGCAGCTTTTTGGTTTCGGTATAGATATATTCCGGATTTCCCATTCTGACCGACAGAATCGCGGCGCCTACCATACCGATGGAAATCGCCTCACCATGCAGCAGCTCCTGGTACTTCGCCACCGCCTCCAGCGCATGGCCGATCGTATGGCCCAAATTCAGAACGGCGCGCAGCCCGCTTTCCCGTTCATCCTGCGAAACGACAAGCGATTTGATCCGGCAGCCCTCATACAGGGCATGCTGAAGCGCCGCCTGCTGCAAATTCAGCAACTCCTCCGAATGCTCCCCGCACCATGCGACAAACTCCCTATCCCAGATCAGCCCATGCTTGACCACTTCCGAAAGACCGGCGCGGACTTCGCGCTCCGGCAGCGACTTCAGCGTCGCCGTATCGTAAACCACCATCTGAGGCTGGTGAAATGCGCCGATGATGTTTTTGGCAAGGCGGTGGTTGACGGCAACCTTACCGCCGACGCTGCTGTCATGGGCGAGAACGGTCGTCGGAATCTGTACAAACCGCACTCCGCGCATATAGCTCGCCGCCGAAAAACCGGCCAAATCGCCGACGACGCCGCCGCCCAACGCGATGATCGTGGAATTGCGGTCCAAACCGCCTTGCAGCGCAGCAGTGATCACTTGTTCGAACACTTCCAGCGACTTGGACTGCTCGCCGGCAGGAACGACCGTATGCAGAACCTTATAGCCGCCCGTTTCCAGCAGTCCGGTCAATCGGTCGAGATAATGCGGCGCCACGAGATTGTCCGTAACGATCAAAAGCGGCGAGCCCTTCGGGATGCCCCGGCGTTTGAACAATTCGACGATATCCTCCAGGATATTTTCCCCGATGTAAATCGGATAAGAGCGAGCCTCCCCCAAATCGACGCTCAATTCCCTCATCATCAATACCTCTCCAGCTGGGCCAAATAATGTTCGTAATTCGCCCTGATTTCTTCAATGGAATCGCCGCCGAATTTCTCCATAAAGGCAACTGCGATTTCCCAAGCCACCACGTTCTCCATCACGACGCTGGCAGCCGGCACGGCGCAAGCATCGGAGCGTTCGACCTGAGCCGAGAACGGCTCCTTCGAATCGATGTCCACGCTCTGGAGCGGTTTGTAAAGCGTCGGAATCGGTTTCATCACGCCTCTGACGATGATCGGCTCGCCGGTTGTCATGCCTCCCTCAAAGCCGCCCAAACGATTCGTCCTTCGGTAGAATCCTTGTTCCTTCGAATACAAAATTTCATCATGCACCTGCGACCCGGGAAGCCTGGCCATATCAAAGCCGATGCCGTATTCCACGGCTTTGAAGGCATTTATTGAAATCACCGCTTGAGCAATTCTGCCGTCCAGCTTCCGGTCCCATTGAACGTGGCTGCCCAATCCGGCCGGAACGCCTTCGACGATGCATTCCACAATTCCGCCGATCGAGTCGCCGTCCTGTTTGATCTCATCAATGTGCGCCATCATTTGCTGCTCGGCTCGTTTGTCCGTCACCCGAACGGGCGATTCTTCCGTCAGACGGTTGATTTCATCAATCGGCAGATCGCGCCGCTGCGCCTCCACCTTGCCGATCCGGATGACTTGACCCGCGATCTTGATTCCAAATTCGCCCAAAAGCTGCCGTGCCACCGCACCGACTGCCACCCTGGCCGCGGTTTCCCTTGCGCTTGAACGCTCAAGCACATTTCGCAAATCCTTGAGGTTGTACTTCAAGCCTCCGTTCAAATCGGCATGGCCCGGGCGCGGACGGTGCACTCTTCGCTTATCCTCGTCACTGCCCTCGATCGGCTCGATATTCATAACGGTCGTCCAGTGCTTCCAATCCTTATTCTCTATAACCAAGGCGATCGGAGCTCCGGTCGTCTTTCCGTGACGAACGCCCCCGACCACACTAGCCGTATCCTGTTCAATCTGCATGCGTCTTCCGCGGCCGTACCCTTTTTGCCTGCGCTGAAGCTGATTGTTGACTTCCTCAAAGGAAAACCTCATGTTGCTGGGCATGCCCTCGATAATCGCGGTCAGCTGGGGACCATGCGTTTCCCCTGCCGTTAAAAATCTCATCTATGATTCCTCCTCATCTTTCTCCACAATCCGTCCGCAGACTGATCAATATCCGCATCAGCACTTTAGCGCTTTTATGCACTCCAATATCATGTGCTCATTATAGTACAGCGGCAGTCGTTTGACAAGAAAACAAAAAACACGTTACGGGACGAAAAGCCTCAGCAACGTGTACGTTCACAGCGGATCGATTCCATTCACCGTCTCCTCAACCGTTAACCGGCTTTTTCTCGACGTTAACAGGCAGAGCCTCCGTAAATTGCGGATCATTCATCATGCTCATAATCTGCACCGAATCGATACCCAAAATTTGGGCGCATTCCTGAATCGTGATAAATCCTCTGCGATAAGCGGTGATTACCTTTCTTTTGTCCATTGCCCATCCCTCCAAAACTACAAGTACCCTTAGTATTGGAAGTTATGGAAGATGTTATACGTTTGACCTAGGCATCGCGATGAACCAACTTCCACTAATCGGGGCCAAAGATCAATTAAAGCGTTTGATACTTTGTCTCCAAAAGTCGAACTAGTTTCATCGCGAGCCCTCACTGAATCTTTTTCCGGTAAAAAAACGTGTCAGCCTGCTCCAAGCCGTAATTGGCCGGAGAAAAGATTTGCTCCGTGCTGCCGACGAACAAAATCCCCCCCGGCTTAAGCGCTTTGGAAAACTTATGAAAAAGATTCACTTTGGCTTCTTCCGTAAAATAGATCAGCACATTCCGGCAGATGATCAGATCGAAGTCGCTGTCAAACGGATCGTTCAACAAATTTCCTTTTTTGAAGGTTACCGCATTTTTGAGCATGTCTATCACGGAGAATGTGCCGTTATTCTCCACAAAGTAGTGATTTCTGTAGCGCGGAGGTACATCCCGGACGGCCCGGTCGATATACACGCCCCTGCGCGCTTTTTCCAGCGCCCCGTCGTCAATATCGGTTGCGGTGATTCGGGTGTCTCCAAGCGCTTTCAGTTCAGCCAAAATCATCGCAAGCGTATAGGGTTCCTCACCGGTGGAGCAGGCGGCGCTCCAACACTTGAGACGGCGGTTGCGCCGCAGAAGATCAGGAATGAGCGTTTGCTCCACCACCTGCCACCGGTTCGGATTCCTCCAAAATTCCGAAACGTTGATCGTCATCCGATCCAAAAATTCGTAATACAATTCCCGGTCCTTCATCATGGCGTCGAAAAAAGCGGCAAAGGTGGAATACCCCTTTTTTTGCCGAAGCGTGGTCAGCCTTCGCTTCATTTGCGCTTCCTTGTACTGCGCCAGATCAATGCCCGCGGTTTCTTTCACTCGTTTGATGAAGTGAAGAAAATCCAGATCCAGATCTCCCAACTTAAAATCGCCCTCCAAGTTCCATAATACGGTTGCGAAGCTTAACCGGTTCATCCTTGCAAGCGGGGCGGCTTCCTGCAGGGGCATCCGATATTGGCCGGCAGTTAAATCCAGCGCTGGATCGTTCTTTGGTAGGAGAGCATTTCTTCAGGAGCGAAGAAATTGGCTATTTCCCTCTCCGCGCTTTCCGGAGAATCGGATCCATGAATGATATTCATCCCCGTATGTACTGCATAATCTCCGCGAATCGTGCCGGGCATAGCATCGGCCGGATTCGTTTTGCCCATCATCTGGCGGGCGGTTGCAATCACATTATCTCCTTGCCAAACCATCGCAAAGGCCGGACCGGAAGTGAAAAAATCCACCAATTCGCCGAAGAACGGCTTTTCCTTGTGCTCTGCATAGTGCAATTCCGCTTTTTCTCTCGATATCAGCATCAGCTTGCAGGCGATCATTTGAAAGCCTTTTTGCTCGAAGCGTTTGACGATATCTCCAATCAGACCTCTTTGGACACCGTCGGGTTTGATCAGCAAGAATGTTTTTTCCATTTAAATTCCCTCCAAGATTATATGTAAATTTTTTTGGAAAACAAAAGAGTACGGTTTTTCAACAATAATGTAAATTTTTTGGGAAAACAGATTAAGAAACGGTGAACAAATGGGATGTATGTTAGGCATCGCGATGAAATAACTTCCACTAAATTGGTGGCAAAGATCGATGAAACCGCTTGAACCTTTGCCGCCAAAAGTGGAACTAATTTCATCGCGAGCCCTCAGTAGCTGCGGCTTCCGACAAAATGGGCAATTTCTACCAGGCTTTTTTTCGCTTTGCCATCGCTCAATCCGGCAATGGCCCCTACCGCTTTGCGAATATATTTGGCAGCCAATTGGTCGGATTGGCGAATTCCGCCGCTTTGGCGAACCATTTCCAGCAGCGCTCCGGCATCGGCTTGTCCTTCCGACTGCCGGATCCGTTCGATTTCCCGCAGAATATTCTGCTTCAGACCGGACTCGCGAATGGCCAAAATCACCGGCAAGGTGATATTCCCTTGCTTGACGTCGCTGCCCGGCGGCTTGCCCAATTGCCGTTCGTTTCCGGTCAGATCAAGAATATCGTCACGGATTTGGAAGGCCATTCCGACATTGTAGCCGTATGAATAGAGTCCGTTGACAACCGATTCGGATGCGCCTGCCGCCATAGCTCCCAGCTTGCAGCTGATGGCGATCAACAAGGCGGTTTTTCTGCGGATTCTCAAAAGATAGTCGCGCACCGTCTGATCCGTTCGAAAAAAATAACGGATCTGCTCGATCTCCCCGATGCACATTTCCACAATCGCTTTGGACAGCGAGCGGTGAATTTCCGCCTCTCCCAGCTGGCTGATCACGGTCAAAGCTTTGGCAAATATATAATCGCCTGTATACATGGCAATCCGGTTGTCCCATTTGGATTTTACCGTCAGTTCCCCTCGACGGGTATCCGCATCGTCGATGACGTCATCGTGCACCAGCGTAGCCATATGAATAAGCTCGAGCGCAACGGCCACCTTGCTCAAACGTTCAAGATCATACTCGCCGAATTGCCCGGACAAGAGGACGAAAACAGGGCGAATTCGTTTGCCCCCCGCTTTGAGCAAATGGATCGAAGTCTCCGTGAGGAATGGATGATCCGATTGAACGGTCTGCTCAAGCGCCCGCTCGATAAAAGCAATATCCTGTTTAAAACTGGAATATATGTCCAATAATTTCATTCTTCCACCTATACGCACTTTTTATGATTCCATATCCTTATCGGCACTTCCTGCCGGAGCAGTCCGAGTTCGCACGCATACTGGTAATACAAACTCAAGCCCTGCCACTGATCGGTTCCGAAATCATAGCAAAGATTGGCAAAATAGTGCTCCCAGTAGCTGTATGTACCGCCGATGTTTTTCTGAGCCGCAAGGATCATATCCTTGGGGTGCTTCAGCCCTTTTTGCTTGCTTTCCAGAAAAGCGTCAAACACCCTTCCGACCATCCCCGGATGCCGTTCAACCGTATCTTTGCGGATAGCCCATACGGCAAAAGACATCCAATGACCCGTTAATCGATTCCACATTTCCCCGAGATCCAATACGTCGTAATCCTTATTTGCCCAGTTTGCCCGAATTGCATCATCGCCAATCAGCAAAGCCCCGTCGGCATCGGCGAGCATTGTTTGGAGCGAGGGTTTTGCATAAAAATAAGCGGGAGCACCCTGGTAAAATTTATTGAGGATGATTTTAAGCAGATTGACGGATGTCGCCGAGGTTGTCGGGAGAGCGATTCTGCCCTGAAGCAAACGCTCAAACGGTTTTTGGTAAAACAACAGGATCGAGTTGACTTTGCCGAACGAGCTTACGGATAAATCGGGAAACAGCATATAATCCGCAAAATTTTCTCCGTACGCGAAGGAAGAAATCGGACCCATGTCCACCTCGCCCGAAGCAATGGCCCGATTCAGCTCGGTGGGCACCTGCCTCACCAACTCCACGCTGCCCTCCAAGTGCTCGATCGGAAAGTAATAAAAGATCGGCCATACGTTGGTATAATCGATTTCTCCGATCCTCAACAAATTATCCCGGATTGCCATCGATGATCTCCCATCTGGTCCTAAAGTTCAGATTGCATCACCTGTCACCATTTGTGCAGCACAAGCAGATCAAACAGGGTAAATGCGAAAACAACAACGCTGAGCACGCCGTTCATCGTAAAAAAAGCGGTATTGAGCCTGGACAGATCATTCGGCGAAACGAGACGATGCTCATAGAACAAAATGCCGCTGGCGACAATCGCCCCGATCAAGTAAACCCAGCTCAAATCGGTGATCAACAGCATCACGATCAGGCCCACAGCGGTTGCCGCATGAAAGCCCCTGGCAATCCAAAGCGCCTTTGAAATCCCGAAGCGCTGGGGAATGGACTTGATGCCGTTTTGCTTATCGAAGCCGATGTCCTGACAGGCATAGATTACATCAAATCCGGCTGTCCAGAAGGCAACGGTCAAATAAAAGATAATCGCCGTCCAGTCAACGATTCCGGTTGCCGCGACCCAGCCTCCCAGCGGAGCCAAGCCGATCGTCAAGCCGAGAAACACATGGCACAACCAAGTAAACCTTTTGGTATAGGAATAGCCGACCAGCATCACAACGGCGATCGGCAGCAGCTTCATGGCCAGCGGATTCAACCGGGAAGCGGCGACAAACAGCAGAATAAATGAAATAACAATAAATACTGCAACCTCAACGGAGGAGAGCAAACCGGCCGGCAGTGCGCGGCCGCTTGTGCGCGGATTCTTTTTATCAATTTTCTTGTCAATCAAGCGGTTCAGGCCCATGGCTGCGCTTCTGGCTCCGACCATGGCCAGGATGATCCAGCCGATTGTGCTCCAACCGGGCAGCCGATGCAGCTCGACGACCGAACCGAGCACCGCTCCCATGAATGCGAAAGGAAGCGCAAAAATCGTATGTTCAAATTTTATCATTTCCAAAAATATTTTAATTTTTTGAAGCTTCATGCTTATTTCCCCTTCTCACCGATATGCAAAGCGGCGACCCCTCCCGTGAGCGGATAGACCTCCACGCGTTCCAGACCGACATCCTTGAAAATTTGCGCCAGTTCCCGATGATCCGGGAACTGCGCCAGCGATTCGGGAAGCCATTTGTATTGCTCGTATTTTTGGGCCACGATTTTGCCGATAAATGGCAAAATACGTTGAAAGTAGAAATAGTAAATCGATTTGAATGGCTCCCGAACAGGCTTGGACAGCTCCAGACAAACTACTTTGCCGCCGGGCTTTACCACCCGCCGCATCTCGCTGAGCACCCTTCCGATATCCGGAACGTTGCGCAGGCCGAAACCGATCGTGGCATAATCGAATTGATTATCTTCAAAGGGAAGATCCATCGCATTTCCGCAGACCAACTGGACTTGGCCGTTTAACCCGAGCTTATCCAGCTTTTGACGACCGATCTCCAGCATATTTTCACTGAAATCCAATCCGACGATTCGTCCCTGTCGGCTCTCCTGCGCCAGATTGACAGTCCAATCGCAGGTTCCGCAGCAAATGTCCGCAGCCGTATCTCCCGGTTGGACATTCATCTTCTTCATGGTGAATTTCCGCCAAGCCCTATGCCTGCGAAAGCTGAGCAAATCATTCATCATATCATATTTATTGGCAATGCTCTCAAAAACGGAGTGAACAAACTGTTCTTTGGAATTCGTTCGATCCATGACGAAGTGTCACCTCAAATTTCTTGAAGACTTCCCATATCAGTCTCACAGGCACTCGGCAGATAAAGAAAACGGCACACTGAAGCGTCCTTGAAAAATTCACAATAATGGTTTGTGCTGGGATGAAATTCTGCAACGGATGTGATTTTCAAGGGAGAACGGCAGGTTTGGTCAGATGCCGCATGAAAGACATGCCGAGCTCGCGCAATTCACGGATAATTCGCTCGGAATCGAAACGTTCGATCTTATCGAACAGTGAATTTAATTGCTGTTCCAGCTTCAAACTTAGTTGGGGCAGAATTTCGTATTTCGAAACGAGTTCCGAAAACGAGCTGTCGTCGGAAGGGCCATCCATAAGCCGCCGTTTTTCTTCTTCCGGGGCGCGTTGAATAATGTGCCAATATCCCCAGCTCCCGGCGAACGAATCCAGCTTGCGGGCACGCTTCATTTCCTGCGCAAGCACCTCGCACCGGGTGAGGTCGTCAAGCACCTCGGGCCATACCGTGCTGCGGGAGTCGTCCACAAACCGGACCATGGATAAATACAGTTCCATGTTTATTTTGACCATATGCTGAATATATTCCTCAGCGGTCATTTGCAGCTGTTTAACCAGCAGATAAAAGTTCATTTTCAAACGGTTCACTTCACAAATCGCTTGGGACAGATGAAAGATCATATCGATTCTTCCGGCCTGGGAGAGCAGCTGATAAAACCTGCCGCTGAAATAATCGCCCGCGAGCACCTTCAACTGCTTGGACCTCACCGCTTCCGGTTCGGAACCGTCACCGGCCGCATTCTGGACAAGCTCATGCGTATCCAGTCCCATCTGAACCAGCGACGTGACCAATGCAGCCAGTTCATTGTGTTCTTTCGATTCCGTTTCTTTATCGAGAAAAAGATACAGAAGCCTGGTTCTGAGATCCGGATATTCGGGAAGAACGGTATGGGATTGTATCATGTCGTAATCGGTATATTTTAGTACCATCTCGCGTATCCGATATTCCATCCTGTCAAGCCTCCGAGCCTTTTATACGGGTTGTCAATTGTTAGCCCAAACCATTATAACATAAGCGATTGCAATTCGCACTCCTTCGGAAATGTGAATTGTTCATACGTCTGTCCTGAAAATTCGCCGCGTCTATGCCGGATACTTATTTTTCCAATTTTGCGTATAGGTCAGGATAGCATGCTGCCGCAAATATTGCTCAGCCGTATCGGGATCAAATTTCCCCGGTAAGGGGAGTCCGGACCGCATGCTTTCTTTTCTCGCGTCCATGGCAATCAGCAGTTGCCCGCTGCCGGAACCTTGCGCATTTGTATCAAGCACTCTGACCATCACCTGTTCTACGTTCCTCGTTTCCAACAAACCCGAACCCGCCAGAACGTACAAGTCATGATAAACATCCGCATGCCCGGCTTCTCCCGATACGGACAGGTCGACGGATAATATGGAGTGGCTCAAATCCACCTTGCGGATCGTCAAGCGAAGCGGAAGTCGCTGCATGAAATCGACGATATTGCCATCGCTCAGGCTGTACTGTCCGGACAACCGGAATACCTCTTCCGCCACTTTCGAGCTGTCAATCTCCAGTTGAGGCAAAAAAGACAGGAACATTGCGATTCCGATTGAAACAATCGATGTCAAGATCAAACGGACCAACCACTTCATCGGACCACCCCGCTTGAAAATTCACTTCCGCAAAAAAACTCAAGGAAGCTTCAGATTGTCATTTTCACGGCATCGAGGGTTCATGAAAATGCAATTGAGTTCTTAACACCATTGTACAACGAAAAAATGCAGGCTATGCCTGCAGAATCCAAATGCCTCTTAATCTTCCGTATCGATCATCCCGTGCTTGGTATAGATCAGCGCTTTGCCCCGAATCTTGATGGCCGAGGTATGATCCGTAAATTGGGCGATCATCACTTCGCCTTTGTCAAGCTTCTCCGTGTGGTGAAAGCGGGTGTCGTGCCCTCTGGTCAAACCGATGACGTTTACGCCGCTATCCTTGGCTTTGATCACGATATAATCGCCGTTCATATGATCGGTCATCTCATTTCCTCCCGGTGCAGCCTGCTATATAACAATATGTACTGCGCTTTTTTTCATCATGCCTAAAAATCAACGGCATGTCAACCGCTTTAGACATGAACAGGTCAAAAGGAAAAGACACCGGATTGACGGTGCCTCTACCATGGTCGGATTGACTGGATTCGAACCAGCGACCTCTGCCACCCCAAGACAGCGCTCTAACCAAGCTGAGCTACAACCCGAAAGAATTTAGCAATCTGAAACAGAAGCGTTTTTGATTCTAATGCATTTTTGTGAAAATGTCAAACAGTAATTTTTTCCTTTGTCAAACGTCTGAGAAAATGTCACCTTAACTCGTCCGAGAAAATGTCACTTTTGTAGTGTTCCGAGCCACCGTTAGGTGGCTTGGACTGTCTTTGAAT
>NZ_JAYJLD010000053.1 GCF_035282765.1 Ferviditalea candida
ATCTGGCCCTAACTCAAATTATTCGTTCCAAGCAGAAATCGGCCCATCCGGATGCGGATTCGCTTGCTTCTTAAACGTGAAAACTTCTCACTGTCCAGTATACGATAACCCAAAAACAAAAGAAGGATGGGTCAAAGAAATTGAGTAAAAGAATGAAAGGATGTTTTTTCAAATGCTGATTTCTTTGCTGCTGACGGGACTGACGATCTATGCGCTCATAAGTATAATCAATTATATTGCTTGGAAAAAAAGCATGATCAAGCGATGGCGGAAAAATTGGAACGGGTGATACAACTGATTTCCAAGGATAAAGATGGATGATGTTTTAATAGCGATGAGGAGGATAAATCCGGCGGCCCTGGTGATTGTCAAGGCGATTGTGGAAGCGCACGGCGGCACTGTCGAAGCCGGGAGCGGAAGAGGGGGACGCGAGGGGCAGTGATCACGGTAGTTTTGCCCAAGGGTCTATTATTTGAAGGATAATCGCTGTCCCGCTCCTTAGAGGGACTTTGACCGAGGCATTTTTTATTCCGTTATTTCAGGAGACTCTGCTGTGGATTATTTGATTGCCGCATTCGCATTCGGCATCTCTGCCGGTCTGCCCCGGGTCCCTTCATGATGATTGTGTTGTCGGAAAGTCTCAACGGGGGATGGCGAAGGGGGCGACGGCTGCATTGGCTCCTGCCTTCAAATAGATATACATCTCATAGAAATAACCATATTCAGTTATTTCATCCGTATTAATGTTTATTCAATTTTAATCTTCTTTTAATCATCGGCCATCGAAAACGTGATATATTGTCCTATTAGAGAGATATGTGTCTCTCCTAGTCGACGGGAGTGGAGAGGAAGAGGTTTGTCGTGCAGACCCATTTAGAGCATGTTTCAGTATCGATTCCGGTACACAAACGGCGAAAGCGCCGCAAAATTTTTCGTTTGTTCATCTATTTTTCAGCGGTCTTAATGTTGTTTTCCATCGGATTTGCAGCCTGGTTTTATTTCACTCCTTGGGGAGCCAACCTCCGTTATCTGATGGCCGATACGCTCATTACGACCCAGCATCGCTATTTGGCAAAATACTTGATAGGCAGCGAAGAGCTGCAAAAAAGAGTAGAGAAATACAACAATCAATTCGATGAAATGGGAGATGTCAAGGATCTTCGTGAAGTGACGGTGGCCCCGCCCGCTCAAACAGCACTAAGAGTGGAACATATCGAAGGCAAGGGATTCCAAGGGTATATTCTGTATGTGCAGGATCCCAAGATGATCAGGGTAGTGACCACAGCAGTTCCGGGAAAAGGCGAGCGGGTTCTTTCAATGGCGGAAAGAACAGGGGCGTTGGCGGGCGTCAACGGCGGCGCCTTTGACGATCCGAATTGGAACGGCAACGGCTTTAAGCCTGCCGGCATCGTGATATCCGGGGGAGAAGTATTGTATAACGACCATAAACCGGATCAGAAATTAAATGTGGTCGGAATCGATCGGAACGGAGTCATGGTGGCGGGAAGATATTCACAGGATGAACTGATGAAAATGGGAGCCCGCGAAGCGGTCACCTTTCAGCCCAAGTTCATCGTCAACGGCAAGGGGCTGGTCCGCAATGAAGCGGATGGTTGGGGGATAGCTCCGCGAACCTGCATGGCCCAAAAAAAAGACGGAACCCTCATGTTTGTCGTCATTGACGGCAGGCAGCCCGGCTATAGTATGGGAGCAACGCTGTACGATGTGCAGAATATCCTGCTGGAACGCGGGGCCGTCACCGCCGCAAATTTGGACGGAGGCTCCTCCACGGTCCTGGTCAAGGACAATCAAATCATCAACCGTCCTTCAAGCCAGTACGGCCCGCGCTATCTCCCGACGGCATTTTTGATTTATGAGCATCCCGAAAGCGTCGTGGTCAGCAATTTGTGGAAAGGGATGGACATGAAGCATTTTAATTCTGCTAATCGATAGGATTATTGGGCATGATAGGATAGAAGTGTCAAAGGGAGGATTGCTTTTTGAAGCCCAAACAAATTTATCGGCACATGCTGATCTTGATTTCTTTTATGATTGTACTGTCGGGATGTCGCACGAGTCTGCCTCCTGCTAATGGGGGAGAAGCGGGAAGTCCCGCACCGGTGCCGACAAGCGAGCCTGCAGCGGAAACACCTGCGCCTTCGGCGCCTTCCACACCGGCGGAATCACCGGCTGTTTCACCAACGAAACAGCCCTCAATGCCATCGCCAACGCCTTCGCCCGAACTGGAGCAGGGGAAAAAGGTCCCAACTCGCTTGCCGATTGAACATATGGTTATCGTGATCGAGGAGAATCACTCGTTTAAACAAATCGTGGGCAATTCCGATGCTCCTTATCTCCAATCCCTGATTGCAAAGGGGGCGCTCTTTACCAATGCCCACGGGGTAACCCACCCCAGCCAACCGAATTATCTTGCGTTCTTTTCGGGCTCCACGCAGGGAGTGACCAACGATTCATGCAAAGGGCCTTTTTCGGCGCCCAATTTGGCAAGCGAACTGATGAAGCGCAAGCTGTCTTTCTCGGGGTATTCGGAGGATATGCCGAAGACCGGCTACAGCGGCTGTTCTTACAAACAGTATGCCCGAAAGCATAATCCATGGGCACAATTTACGAATGTTCCGGCCGATGCAAACAAACCGTTTTCCGATTTTCCGAAAGACTTCAGCCGGCTTCCGACCGTATCGTTCGTCATTCCGAATGAAAAGCACGATATGCACAGCGGATCCATTCGTCAGGCCGACGATTGGTTGAAAGCGAACCTCGGACCCTATGTGTCATGGGCGGAAACGCATCAAAGCCTCCTGATCCTTACGTGGGATGAGGATGATTTTTCCAAGAAAAATCAAATCCCGATGATTCTTGTCGGTCCGATGATCAATCCCGGTAAATACGCGGAAAAAGTAAATCATTACAGCTTGTTGAAATGGATTGAGGAAGCATACAAGCTTCCACAGTTGGGCAAAAGCAAGAATGCTTCACCGCTTCCCCTGATATGGCGGCTTCCATAAACGGAAATAACAGGGCTATCCGTAAGCAACAAAAAGCAATGCCTTGTTTTTTGACTTTTTCGGTATATCTTGGTGAATTCCAGTCGGATTTTGGCGATTGACATTATCAGTCTTCAGGAGTAACATTTCTTCTATATTCAAATAATCAAATATATGAAGAAGAGAAGGTAGAACGGATTGAAATGGACGGGAAGATATGAAGGTTATCATGCAGCCGCTTTTCGCAATGATCTCATTTCAGGCCTGATTGTGGGGGTTATCGCCATTCCGCTAGGAATGGCGTTTGCTATTGCAGCTGGTGTCAAGCCAGAATATGGCATCTATACTACCATCGTTGCCGGAATCCTGATCTCGCTGCTTGGCGGCTCGAAATTTCAAATTGGCGGTCCGACAGGCGCATTTATTCCGATCCTATTGGCCATTGTCATCCAATATGGGTACGAAAATTTATTGATTGCCGGTTTTTTGGCCGGGATTATGCTTGTTCTCATGGGAATTTTTAAATTCGGTGCGTTAATTAAGTTCATTCCCCGTCCAGTGACCATCGGATTTACCGCAGGAATTGCCGTTATTATTTTCAGCGGACAAATTGCCAACTTCCTGGGTCTGACCGGGCTTGAGAAGCATGAGAATTTTTTGCCCAGCATGAAGGAAATCGTGATCCATCTGACCACCTTGAATCTTTACAGTGTCATTACAGCGGTGGTTTGTTTGGTTGTTATTCTGTTTACACCGAAATTTCTGCCCAAGGTACCGGGCTCATTAGTTGGTCTGGTTGTTTCAAGTGAATTCGCGGCATTGTTCTTTAAAGGAAAGGTAGCCACCATCGGATCTTCCTTCGGCGCTATTCCGAGTACGCTGCCTCATTTTCATTTTCCTGAAATCACCTTGGATCGGATTGAAACACTGATCCAGCCTGCGTTTATTATTGCCATGCTGGGCGGGATCGAATCCTTGTTATCGGCGGTTGTGGCCGACGGGATGAGCGGCAGCCGCCATAACAGCAATCGTGAGCTGATTGGACAAGGCATTGCGAATATGGCGGCTCCGCTGTTCGGAGGCATACCGGCGACAGGAGCGATCGCAAGGACGGCAACCAACATCAAGAATGGTGCCGCGTCGCCTCTATCCGGGGTCATCCACGGTATTGTTGTGCTGTTGGTGCTCTTATTGTTTGCTCCTTACGCATCGGAAATTCCGCTGGCAAGCATGGCGCCGATTCTGATGCTGGTTGCGTGGAATATGAGTGAACGAAAAGAATTCGCGCATGTCCTGAAAACCAAAACGAGCGATTCCGTTGTTCTTCTCATTACATTCCTGCTGACCGTATTCACGAATTTGACGACGGCCGTTGAAGTCGGATTAATCCTGGCTGTTGCTCTGTTTGTAAAACGGATGAGTGAAGTGGCGATGGTCGCCAAAGTGCTGCCCGATCCAACCGCCAAAAATGAAAAAGTGGCAATCCACATGGTAACCGAAGGTCGTGACTGTCCGCAGATCAGCATTTATACCATTGAAGGCCCGCTGTTTTTCGGTGCCGCGAACATGTTTGAGAAGTCGATTATGGACACGATTCATCTCAGGCCGAAAGTTTTGCTTTTGCGCATGGGGAAGGTTCCTTTTATGGATACTACGGGTGAATCCAATTTGGCCAGTCTGGTGAAGCATTTTGTAAAGCTGGGCGGGATCGTGCTCGTTTCAGGTGTACAACCACAGCCCCTAGAGGTTTTAAAGAAAACGGGTTTGTACGGGTTTATCGGGGAGGATCACTTCTTTGGACGCACAGGCGAGGCGATTAATTACGCATTGCTCCAGCTGGATTATAATAAATGTGCAGGCTGCAAACATTCCGCTTTCCGTGAATGCGCCTCGTTGTCCGGCAGCGAATCTCAACACGACATCAAAGAAAGAGCCTTGTCGGGCTCGGTAATGCACTAAATTCTTTTCGGGGAGGAAAACCTCATGTTTTTGATCATTTTCGCAGCTATTGTAATAGCCGCGCTCATCATATGGGCCACAATTTGGGTGACGAACAAGGCCTATTCCAAAAAGTGGGATCGGGAGGAATAAGATTGGGATGCTCCATCGGAGTTCCGGCCTATGCAGGCTCCGATTCCTTCCAGGGCCGGTACCAGCGTATTGCCATTGCGAGCAATAATGCGGCGGCAGTCATATACAAGCACCTTGTTCCTATGGCGGAATCACTCAGGTAACCGAGAGTGGGACCGAGTGCCGCTCCAAGGTCGGTGGCAACGGAATAAGACGTCATTGCCGCAGCTTTTTGTTGCCTTGTTGCGGCATCGACAGCCAGTGCGTCCATCACGGTCGTCAGGATCGTCGCCGTTAACTGGATGCCGAGCAATATGAGCAGCCATAGCCAAAGAGGCATATGGACCGACACGATCGCGAACAGAACCGCCGCAAGCAGTAATGTGAGGACGAATAGCTTGCGGCTGCTGCCTGTTCTATCGGAGAGTCGACCGAACCATGGCGCCAGGAAAGGCTCCCAAACCCATCGGACGGCCTGCAGAATTCCCGCCAATGACGCGGCTCCCAGTGTCCAGCCCCAGATGACGTAGTTCCCTGGGTTATAGCCTTCGATGAAATGGCTTAATGTTGCCGTGAACATCCCTTGATAGAGCATGGCAATGATCATGCCGGAGGCGAGGGTCCACCAGATTCCGGGCGATTTCCAATAAGGGACGGAGCCGTCAATCAGCCGATAGTTTGCCGAAGCCGGTATTGAGGTTGGACAGAGAAATGCGGTAAAGGGAAGAACCGCTAAGGCCGCAATCGCAAACGATACGGCAGCGGCGTCGACTCCGTAGAGGTCTGCAATCATTCCGCCCAGCAGCATTCCGAACAGGCTGCCCAAACGAAACAGGCCATTATAGGTCCCCATCAAACTTCCGCGGGTAGTCGGGGTGGATGTTTGCAGTATGGTAAAATAGGCGCCCAAACGGAGCAGTGTCCAAGCCGCACCCCAAACGGACCTCATGATGAACAAGAGCCAAAATTGATGCAGCAAGCTGTAGGAGGAAGTCGTAACAAACGTAAGGACCACTGCAATCATGATACCGGTCCGGATATGGATTTTTTGATAAAGCCATCCGATCAGCGGATTGAGCGGAAGTCTGACCAGTCGATTGACGGAAAGCAGCAATCCCACTTCCCATAGCGAGGTCAGTCCCATTTCCTTGTAATGGACGGGCATCGCAATGTACAGCATCGAATCACCCAGCAAGCAGGCTGCCGTGATCAACGAGATGATGATGATTTGACGTTTGTTGGCCATATTCTCAGATCATTCCCCAAAGTTTTTGCCGAGTTTCTTCATTCCGCGTTTATCCCATTTATCATGGTACTACAAAACCCCGACGAATCAAGAGGCTTGATGGTCGGGGTTTTATAATTCGGTACGTTAATGATCAAGCAGGCCAAAAACTATTCCACAATCGGAGTACCATAGGTATGGAAGCTTGCCACGGTTTGATTTCCCCAAGCCTGGCCTTTTTTGCGTTCCGCTTCCGTCCATGTCACCGGTTCAAAATCCGGCGCTAGGACGGAATATCCTCCTGCGCAGATTTCGATGCGATTGCCGCCGGGTTCGATCACGTAGACAAAGTAAGTCTGGTTAATCGCGTGCTTGCTGGGCGCAAATTCGATAAAAACCCCGTTTTCCAGAAAAATGTCGGCGGCTCTGGCAATTTGTTCAAAGGTTTCTACGGCAAACGCAAAATGATGCAGACGTCCCTTGGAGCCTGTGGAATCATGGGAATATACGACATCATACGATTTGTGGCCCATCCGGTACCACACCGCGGCGTGGTAGCCGCTGTCCAGAACGATTTGCTCGGTCAGTTTCAGTTTCAGCTGATTCGCCATGAAAGCGCCGTTGGTTTCCGTGTTGGAGGCAAAAAAGTTGATGTGATCGAGACTGCGAACGGCAACCCCATGGCCGGTATTTTTTTGGGGCTGGTTTTTCAGAGCCGGCCGCAGGTGCTCCGGCGGTTGATATCTTTCAGTTTCATAATAAAGCTCCAATAGATGGCCGTCAGGGTCGCGGAAGTGATAGGATTTGCCGTGCCCGAAATCGCCGTCGGTCCAGCCGATGCCATGTCCGCTAGCTTCAATCGCTTTGATCCGTCTTTCCAAAGCCCGGGGACTCATTGCCCGCATTGCGGTATGGCCGATTCCGGCTTGTTTGGATGCGGTCAATTTGAGTGAATATTGCTCGTAATCGCCCCAGCAGCGGAGATAAACGGAATCATCGCGTCTCGTCACCTCCTGCATGCCCAGCACTTCTTTGAAAAAGTGCAGGCTTTCTTCAGGCTTTGGCGTCAATAATTCCACGTGACCCAGGTGTGCGATTTCTTGAATGATTTCTTCTTCATGTTGCTCCAAATGAAACGCCTCCCGCTTTAATATTGACTTGCTGCTAAAGAAAAATTAATGGTAAATGTTTATGTACTCAACAAAATTGCTAAACAATAATGTTCACTTTTATAATGAGTATACGCGTACATTTTTTTACTGTCAACCGATTACTCTCAACCAAATAACGAATTCTGTGAAGTATTGACAGACAAAGAAGCGTGGCATATACTCATTAATGCAAACAATAATGTTCAACAAAATAATTAAACCAAGCATTGACAAAAACACATCAGCATTAGTTGAAGAATAAATTTCGTATACTCAGGAGGATTGGAAATGATCGATAGTTCAGTTAATTTGTTGGTTGTCAGCGCCCACGCGGCAGACTTTGTATGGAGGGCCGGCGGAACGATTGCGAAATATGTGAAGCACGGAGCCAACGTTTCGCTTGTCATCTTGAGTTATGGGGCCAGAGGGGAATCGAATGATCTTTGGAACATTGAAGGGCAAACCATGGAAAATGTCAAAGCCGTGCGGAAAAGCGAGATTGAAGCGGCGGCGAAATGCTTGGGCGTCGAAAATTACGAAATCTGGGACTTCGAGGATTACCATATGGAAATCACACCGGAACGCATGGACCGGTTAACCCGTAAAATCAGGGAAGTTCGTCCGCATCATATTTTGACGCACGGTCCGAAGGATGCATTTAACCCCGATCATGAAGCCGTCTCGGATTATGTGTTCAAAGCGAGTGTCCTTTCGACCTCGAACGGTGTTAGAATGGAAGGATATCCGACGGCCAAACAGACCCGTTTGTTCGGCTTTGAGCCTCATCAGTCGGAAATCAGCCATTTTAATCCGGATGTGATTCTGGATATTACGGAAACCTATGAGCAGAAGCAGGCGGCGATGAATTGCTTTAAAGCTCAAAAGCACTTAATCGAATACTATGGCGCAAAGGCGTTGATGAGAGGAAATCAGGCCCGCAGATGCTCGGGAAGCAATCAGTATCAATACGCGGAAGCCTTTAGCAGATTTCTCCCGTATGTGGGAGGTGAGTTTGTGTAATGGAAAGGTATGTAATCAAAAACATCAATCGTCCGGAACCGGAAATAATAGAGCAATTCAGTAAATTCGATGTTTCGACTGTCTATGAGGCCCAGGGCAAACAGGGTCTTATGAGCAGCAGTCTACGGCCGCTTATCCAGGGATCGTCGATTTGCGGTCCGGCTGTTACGGCTGTGTGCTATGCGGGGGACAACTTGATGATTCATGCGGCAATTGAAGTGTGCCGGCCTGGGGATATTCTGGTGGTGACGACGATTGGCGAAAGCGAAGCGGGGATGATCGGCGAGCTGATCGTGACCGCATTGATGAAACGCGGCGTGCAGGGTATGATCATCGAGGCGGGAGTTCGGGATGCCGCGCAGCTGAGGAAGATGGGATTTCCGGTCTGGAGCAAAGCGATTTATTCGGAAGGAACGACCAAAGTCAGAGGGGGCTGGGTGAATTCTCCGGCAGTATGCGGCGGTGTGACGGTTCATCCCGGAGATCTTGTGATGGCGGATGACGACGGTGTGGTGGTTGTGAAGAAGGAAGATTTGGAATCTTCCTTGGACGCTTCGAGAAAAAGGGTGGAAAAAGAGCAGGGTACGAAAGAGAAGATCGCCAGGGGCGAAATCAGTCTGGATTTTTATCAGCTGAGAGAGACTCTGAAGAAGGAAAATGTGGTTTATTACGAAGATGAAGAAAGTTTCAAGAAGAAGTAGGACCCTCAAAAAAATGACGAAATGTTGTAGTTGAACAATTTGTGATGCAATGAGGTTGAAAAAAGATGAGCAGACAGACGGAGCTCGCTTATCATTTTGTTAAAGAAAAAATACTGAATGACACCTTTAAGCCTTCCCAAAAATTAATTGAAAGCGAGCTTTCCGAATTGATCGGCGTCAGCAGAAACACAGTCAAGAAGGCCTTGTTGAAGCTGGAGCAGGAAAATTTGGTAAAAATCGAAAACAATAAGGGAGCGACCATAAAATCATACACGCTTGATGAAGTGATGAATTATTTGGAGATCCAGGAAGTGCTGGAGGGTTTGGTTGCGAAAATGTCGGCTATCAGCATCCGTGACGAGGAATTGCAGAAGCTTGAGCAAATACTGCTGCAAATGGAAGCTGCCTTGAAGAATAATAAGCTGGATGAATACTCCGACCTCAATAAAGAATTTCATCACATCATCTACAGCGCTTCAAAGAATGCGCAGGCGGTTGAAATGATCAATATGATCAAAACCCAGCTGCTGCGATTTCATTTCAGGACGATCCTGGTTTCCGGAAGAAACGAGCAGTCGATGAAAGAACACACAAGAATATTTGAAGCTTTGAAATCACGCGATGCGCATTTGGCCGAAGAAGCGGTGAAAAGTCACATTGCGAATGTAAGGGAAACGGTTGAAAAAAATTTCTCTTATTTAATTTGAACTCGAATCAACAGCAGCTGTTTGAAACTGCCGGAAGTTCCGGCGGTTTTTTTCGTTTGATCCGGTATCGTTTTTTTCTCCGCGGATTTTACCGTATAATAGTGGCATCATCGAAATCGGCAAAGCGGCGATAGAGAAATACATCACGCAGAGAGCGGGGACATGCTTTGGCAAAATTTGAACTGATTGCGACGACGGCTATGGGACTTGAAGCGCTGGTGGCGCGGGAGCTCAAACAATTGGGATATGAGGACCAGCTTGTCGAGAATGGGCGGGTGACGTTCTTTGGCGACGAGGAAGCGATCTGCAGAACCAATCTTTGGCTCCGCACGGCGGGCAGGATTTTGGTAAAATTGGGCGAGTTCGAGGCCCGGACGTTTGAAGAATTATTTGAAGGAACAAAGGCTTTGCCGTGGCCGGATTGGATTCCGCAGGATGGCGAGTTCCCGGTTAACGGACGGTCGCACAAATCGCAATTAAGCAGCGTGCCGGCCTGCCAGGCGATTGTCAAAAAAGCGATAGTGGAGAAGCTGAAGGAGCGTTACGGAACCGGGTGGTTTCCCGAGAACGGCGCGCGTTACGTGGCGGAGGTCACGCTGCTGAACGATCGGGCCACGCTGACGCTGGATACGACAGGGGACGGACTGCATAAGCGAGGCTACCGCAAAGTTGCAACGGAGGCGCCGCTTCGCGAATCGCTGGCTGCGGCGATGATTCAGCTGAGCCGCTGGCGCCCGGAGCGTCCGCTGTATGATCCGCTTTGCGGCTCGGGCACGATTCCGATTGAAGCTGCAATGATCGGATGGAATATTGCGCCGGGGCTTCGGCGAACCTTTTTGGCGGAAGCTTGGTCGAACGTGCCGTCCGCCTTATGGGATAAAGCCCGCGAGGAGGCTTACGATTTAATAAAGGACGATGTTGAACTGAATATCATCGGCTCCGATCATGATCGCGAAGCGATCAAAATTGCTTCGGCCGCCGCGCGAAATGCCGGCCTAAGCAATGAGCTGAAGCTTCATGTTCTCCCCATTGACGAAGTCAGTCCGCAGGGGGATTACGGCTGCATCATCACGAATCCGCCATATGGGGAGCGGATCGGCAGCTTCAAGGAAGTTGAGCGGGTCAACCGCCAGCTGGGGCAAATCGCCAAGCGGCTGCCGACCTGGTCTCATTTTGTGATCACACCGATCAAAAACTTCGAGGATTTGTTCGGGCGCATGGCCGACAAAAGGCGCAAGCTGTTCAACGGCCAAATCGAATGCACCTTCTTCCAATATTTCGGGCCGCTGCCGCCAAAGTGAACCGGATTCGATCGCCCTACGGTTACCCGGTTTCCTGATGCTTCGTGAAAGATGTATCAGCAGCTTTGTTTTTGGAGATATTATTGGAAAATTCGGCAACATTCTCCGCTATGTTTTCAGCAAACTTTAAGCTGGCGATCAAGTTGTTTTAAGGTTCAGTCAGGATAATGTACTTATTCCGCGTTTCTATCAAAGAAAGGGAGTTTGGCAAAGAAAATGCAGATTTCGAATCGGAAGTGGATGATTGTCTCTCTAGTATTATTGGTTGGACTGGCTGTTTATGTGTTTACGTACCCCCCCGTGCAGAGGAACGGGGAAGCGGTGGCCAAGGTGAATGGCGTCACGATCGGAAAGGATCAGTTATATGAGGAACTGTTGGCAGGCGGGGGAAAACAAGCGCTGCAGAATATGATTGATAAGGAACTTATCCGCCAGGAAGCGGAAAAAGCGGGAATTAAAGTTACGGTGGATGATATCGAACAGCAGCTGAAATCGATCCGGAGCACGTTCCCCTCGGAAGCGGAGTTTCAGCAAACTCTGGCGATGTACAACATGACGTTGGAGGATTTGAAGAAAGAAATGGAATCCCAGGTTCAGCTTCGCAAGCTGCTGGCCCCCCAGATCAAGGTCACGGATGACGATATCAAGCAATTCTACAACAGCCATCTGGAGGATTTGAAAGAGCCTGAGCAAGTCAAGGCCTCCCACATTTTGGTGGGAGGCAAGGAAGAGGCCGCTGCGATTTTGGCGGACTTGAAGAAGGGGGCCGATTTTGCGGCGATTGCCAAAGAGAAATCGTTGGATAGCGCAACCAAAGATAATGGAGGCGATCTCGGCTTTTTCGCCAAAGGCGATATGGAGGAAGCTTTTGAAAAGGCCGCTTTTTCGCTGCCTGTGGGCAGCTTGAGCGATCCTGTGCAAACAAGCAACGGTTATCACATCATCAAGGTAACCGAACATAAACAAGCGCATACGCCGACTTTGGACGAGAAGAAAGCAGAAATTCGGGAGCAGCTTGTAAATGAACAATTATCAAGCTTATCTTCAACATGGTTGGAAGAAAAAAGAGCGAAAGCGAAGATCGAAAATTATTTGGACAGCACATCGTAAGAGCGCATAAAGAATCTATAAGCGGATAAAGTCTAATAAAAAAATGGTGCTGCAAACGGGATGATCGTTTTGCACACCATTTTTTCTTTTTGGCATTAAATTTTAAGCTTGTTAAATGAACACAAGAAATTATTCCTCATGCTCATCCAGCAGGATCACATCCAAGATGGTCGTTCGACCGGAAAAAATGGCGATCTCACGCACCAGCGGCTGCTTGCCTTCCAGCAGAAAGCGGACCAAGTAAGTGCCGGGCGACAAGTCAGCTACTCCATAACGACCCAGCCGATTGGTAATGACCAAGCGTTCAAGAATTTTGGTCTTTGTCAGTACCTGCACGATGACGAAGAACAAAGGATTGCCCCGAATGTCGCGTACTGTGCCGGCAAGTGCTCCGGGAGCGGCATTTAATAAGAAGCTGAGCGGTTTTGCCGTTTTACCCGCCTTAAGTCGCACAAAGGCAGATTGCGAACCGAAACCCGGATTTTCTACAGTAACCGTATAACACCCGGGTGCAAGGCTGGGGAATTGAAAAGCCCCGTCGTAATTTGCCACACTGGTGGCTACCAACGTATTGTTTTTGTTCAAAATTTGCACAACAGCGCCGGGTACGGGATTGGGCGGCCCTTGTATGGGTACGGTTGATACGTTTCCGCCCTGCCCGGCAGGGATGTCACGCATGGACAAGGAAAGATTCAAGCGTTGTCCCGGCGCCAGGAAAAAGCACGTGCTGATCGATTGCTTACCGACCAATACAACTGTAATCGAATATTCTCCGCATCGAACGCCCTCAAGCAGAAATCGGCCGGCTGCATCCGTTTGGATTTGCGCGATTGCAATGCTCCGGGAATCGGAAAGGGTGACAAGCGCGTTGGCCAAAGGTTTGCCCGTCGCTGCATCCGTAACTGTACCCGTTACCGTGGCCGGATTCGGCCGCATAGCAAAATTGACGATTGCCGCTTGACCGGGGCTCAGCACAATAGCATCAACACTTGACGCATATCCGGGCAATCTTGCCGTAATCGTATAATTGTCGGGAACCAAACCGCTTACGGCATACGTTCCGTCAACTCCCGATTTGGTTGTCAGCAGCGGAACTCCGAACGTATTGGCAATGCGGATATCGATAATGGCACCTTCCAATGGCCTTCCGTTAGTGGCATCCGTAATCGTTCCACGAAGGGAAGCCGGATTCGGACTAAGGGTGAAGCAGGCGGTGGCGGTTGACTGGATATTAAAGCCGATCAACTGTGCACCATAACCGCTCGCAGTCGCTCTAGCCGTATAAGAGCCTGGAACCAGACCGGTGACTCTGTATAGTCCGAGGCTGTTCGTCAGCACCGTAGTTACTTTTGTGTTATTGGCATCGAAAATTTCGATATGGGCGCCTATAATATCGGCCCCATTCGTATAGTCATTGACGCAGCCGGCAACAGACCCGGGATTTGGATTGAGCGCGAAATTATTTGTTACAACCTGGTCGGTTTGAATGATCACGCTTGCCGTTGCCGATGAGAATTGTGCGGCAAGCGCGCTCACTTTTAGCATTCCGGGGGGCAGACCCGGAATTAAAAGCCGTTATGATCGGTATAGCCTTGGGCGACGAAACTGTCGGACAAGTCGGTCAAGGTGACGACAGCTCCTCCAATTCCCGCCCCGGTTTCGGCGTTGGTAATGCGTCCGTTTAACGTTCCCGGCAATGGCTGTAAGGTGAAGTCCAGAGTCGTCGTTTGTCCTGCGCTCACGCCGGCAGTTACCGTTTGGGATACAAGACCCGGACTTGAAATACTGACTTGATAATTTCCAGGAGGTAAATTAGTAAAAGAATACGTTCCATCAGGATTGGAGAGCTTGGTTTCCAGCAATACGCCTTTATCGTCAAACAGCTTCAGTGAAACCGCTCCTCCGGTGAGAATTTCCCCCCGAGGCCCGAAGATCGTGCCCGAAATCGAGCCGAAGAGAGCGGACAGCCGGAAACTGGCGTTCGTCGCCGCATTGCTTACGACTGTGGCACCGATACTTTGTGTCGCGTAGCCTTTCGCACCGGCGATAACGGTGTACGTGCCGGGAGCAAGGTTGGAGGCGCTGTAATTGCCGAACACGGATGCAGTTACCGTGCTGACCGGCAGTCCTTGGGCATCCTGAAGCCGGACGATCACTGTGGTTCCGGAAATCGGCAATCCGGTTGCGGCATCGGTGATTTGACCGGTAATGCTCCCCGGATTGGGAATAAGCGTAAAATTCAGACCGTTGAAGGTTTCACCCGGCAGGAGTGAAACGCCGCCGATCGTTTCTGCAAAACCGGAGGCTGCCGCTATCACGATCAGATTTCCGGAAGGCAGGTTTCCTATTCGATAATTCCCTTCGGCATCCGTTGCAGCAAATCCCAATAAGGTTTGGTTCTGGTCCAAAAATCGTACGACCGCATTAATGACAGGGTTTCCCGAAGGATCCGTTATGGTTCCGGTTACTGCTGCGGGCTGGGGCTGTAAAGTGATGGAGACAGAAGATTCCTGATTGCTGTAAACGGTAACGCCGGTTTGACCGGCGGAGTACTCTGGCGCCGTCGCTGTTACAATATAACTTCCCTCAGAAATATTCTCGAAGCGGAATAAGCCGTTTGCGTCGGCAACTTTTGAAGCCAGATACAGATTGTTCGTATCATACAGTTGAACGAGCGTTCCATTGGGAGCCGGAGATACAGTGCCTATGATAGATCCGGGATTTCTTAGCAAATTCAAGATCGTGTTGATGGTCAAAGCGGATGGTACGATGGCTCCCACCATGCCGCTCTGGAACCCGTCTGCAATCGCACTGATTGTGTAGCTGCCCGGAGCAAGTCCGGTCACGGTGAAAGCGCCTTGCGCGTCCGTTATTGCGGTACCTGTAATGACTCCGTTTGCATCCGCCACTTTGACGGTGGCTCCGGCAATCCCCAATTGCGAAACGGCATCCCGTACAAGCCCAGTGACGGCTCCCGGCCCGGGAAGCAGGGCTAGATTTACAATTGCCGTTTCCCCGGAGGAAAGCGTTACGCTTGCAGAGTTTGTTTGGAAATTCTTAGCGCTGGAAATCACCGCATATGTTCCGGGAGGCAGATCGGATGCGGTGTATAGGCCGTGAGCATCGGAATAGGTCGTTTTAATCACGGTACCGTTCGCATTGACGATGCGCACTTCGACATTGGCGGACGTAATCGGGCTGCCCGTGCTGGCGTCGAGGATTTGACCGCTGATCACACCAGGAACGGGTTGAAGCCGAAAATCGGCACGCGTTTGCTCCACCGATACGATAAATACACTTGTTTGACCGATCTGAAATCCTGTACATTCGGCGCTTATAATGTAGCTCCCCGGAGCTAGGGTTGAGAAAATATAATTTCCGTTCTCATCGGTGACTGTGCGGCCGATGACCGGGCTGACCGCTGTGTTTTCTCTGACCGTAATCGTTGACCCGGGGAGCGGATTGCCGCTGCTGTCCTGAACCGTTCCCAATAAAATACCGGGGTTGCGCGTCAGCACAAAGTCCGCGCGTGCCGTCTCAAAAGTAACTACAGTGGCACCCAGCACCTCTCGGATATAACCGGCGGCTTCCGCACGTACGGTATAAATTCCGGGCGAAAGGCCGGTAATTTGGTAGTTTCCGTTTGCAGTTGTCGTTACCGTGGCGACAACCAACTCATTGAAAAACACGCGAATGATGGCTTGTGCAAGCGGAAGACCGAATTCGTCCGTCACCACACCGGCAATTGCTCCCGCAAGCTTGTCGAGAGCGGCATTCACCGGAGTATCCTGGCCGGAAATGACAGTGGCTCCTATGGTCTGATCTGCGTATCCATCCTCGGAAAAAGTAATCGCATACGTTCCCGGCGGAAGTGAATCGACGCTGTAAAATCCGTTTGCGTCCGCAATAGTACTCGTGAGCGTAACGCCCGCAGGGTTTACGACGCGAATGATCGAATGAGCGAGCGGCAGTCCGGTCTGACTGTCCGTGACCAGCCCGGAAATACTGCCGAAATTCGTCTGCAGGTTGACATTTATCGTTTTCGTTTCGCCAAGTCCAACTTCCAATCCAATCAATTGATCGGCGAATCCGGTCTTGCTGAACAGGAGGCGGTAGGAGCCGGGGGAGAAGCCAATGATCGAATAATGGCCGATAGCATCGGTAGTGGTTGTAGATACCAGTTGATTGGCATTATCCAGCAATTCGACAAGAACGCCCTGGAGCGGCTGCCCGTTTCCCGTTACCGTTCCGACGACCCCTGAAGGGTTGGGCGGCAGCACAAAATTTTGCACTAGCGTCTGAGCGGGCGCCAACTCGATCCCGGCAAAGGCGTGCTGGAAGCCGGAAGCTTCTGCAAGAAGGGTATACGATCCTTGCGAAACGTTGCTGATTGTATAGATTCCAGTCCCATCCGTCTGCACCTCTTGCAGAATGACGCCGAAAGGGGATTTTAAACGCAGGTAGGCACCTGAAATCGGATTTCCCAATGTATCCGTCACCTTTCCGGAGATTTGCGCCGGCAGCGGCGACAGGAGGACATTGGCAATCGCAGTTTGGTCGGGCTGTACGGTTACGGGTACGGAAGCCGTATGATAGTTGGCTTGGTTCACCGTCAGGGTATAATTCCCAGGTGATATATTTACCAAACCGTAGCCGCCGACAGCATCCGTGCTGCCGCTTGCGACTATGTTACCGTTTGTATCCAACAGCAAAATCTGCGCCCCTTGTAAAGGAAAACCGGTTGCAGAATCGAGGACGGTTCCGGCAATACTTCCTATGCTCGTCACGTTGACCGTAAAAGTATCGGAAGCCGGGGGAATATGCTGTCCGGTAAAGATATCGACGCCAGTGGACGTTGTGGTATCCATTGAACGTTGGCCGGGGGTGGCGAATTGGCCGGAGGCAATAAAGCTTAAGGTTTGTGATTGCCCGACATCAAGATTGCCCACATTCCAGGTGATGGTATTGCTGCCGGGATTATAATTGGCGATGCCTGAGGATACGCTGACAATGGAGACGGCGGCATTCAGATCGAAGCCGAACAAATCCGACACGTATACGGTGGTTGCTTGGCTTTTTCCCGTATTCGTTACAGTGATCGTTCCGGTGTACTGTAAATTTCCACCAGTCAATGCTGCAGCCGGACCTGACGTAATGGTTTTGCTGACAGCCAGCTTGGCGCGAAAATCACCTTCCCCCACTGGGTCGGGATCACCGAAGGCGCTTGCAAACTGAAAGCCTTGATTCCGCAGCGAGTCCTTGTTGTAGTTGACGGAATTGGTGGATGTAAAGAACAACAAGCGAATGATCGTGTACTCATTGATGCCCAAAAAATTGAACAGAGTTCCGGCGGGAAGAAAAAAGTCCAGAAAATAATCAGGATCCCCCCCGAAGTTGGAACCGTCACCGGTCAAGCGCGCCCTGGCGATATTGTAGTTGACGATCGGCTGGCTGAAATTCGGTGCGCCTCTGCCATTCGTTCCTTCAGCGGGGTCATTCCAGCTGTTGAATTCTTTGACGGTATTTTGGATCAATTCCACGGAAGTGCTCAGTCCATCGACGCATAAAAGCCATTCATAAGTGCCCGGTACATCGTCGGTGTCAAACAATACCCCCCATGTGAAATTGAGAAATCCCGTCTTGAACCTCGGATCGGCATTGAGCCTTAACCGAAAATAGACGTATGCGCCGTCATAGGCAAAGTAAGCCGCTGGATATTGGGAATCGCCGACAATATCGACATTGGCGGGGCTTTCATCGCCCGGGGGATCAAACAGCGGTTGGCCGCGAAACATGATCGGTTGAAACTGCGAATCGCTTGGAAACGGCATAAATCCGTCATTCCTCCTTTTTAATATAGTCTATAGCCCGTCCATTCAACGGATAAGCGGTTGCCCGATACGCAAATATAATATGAACAGATGCTCCCGTTCGACAGGTACAACCATCCAATCCAAGCTCTATATTTTCAGGAAACATTCAGCCGGTTAAGCTTCTTTAACAGGAAACTGCAAGAAATCAAAAAGGTGGAAAGCAAAATCGTACGGAATTATTAATAGGGCGTAACCTAGTTGATTAGACCCCTTCTTTGCTGAAGCTTTTAGACAGCCAGGTTCTTGTCCCCGGGCATCCAGTTGGCCGGGCACAAGCCTCCATTGAAGAGCTTGAAGCACACGCATCGTTTCATCGACACTGCGTCCTACATCGTTATGATTGACAACCTGATATTTCAATTCGCCTTCCGGGTCGATCATAAACAGTCCGCGCAGAGCGATGCCTTCATCTTCAATTAAGATTCCGTAATCCCGGCTGACCTGCTTGGTCAGATCCGCGGCGAGCGGGAAGTTCAATTTGCCAAGGCCGTTCCTATCGCGCGGGGTGTTCCGCGATGAGAGAATTTGGAATCCGTGGATACCCCGAGGATTTCGGTATCGAGTTTTGCGAACTGCTCATATGCGTCGCTTATGCAGTGATTTCCGTAGGGCAAACGAAAGTGAAATCCAGAGGATAAAAGAACAGCACAAGCCATTTCCCTCTATAGTCGGACAATGAAACCTGTCCGAAATCACTGCCGTTACCCAGTGCGGTTTCCATTGTAAAATTTGGAGCGGGATTACCTACTAAACGTTCCACCACTTTTAAAAACCTCCTATAAAAATCTTTTAATATTTGAACACATATAAAAGAATAACTACACCCTATTTTGGAGGGCGGTTCTTTAATAAAATCAAGAAAATAATCTGTTTCACATAGCGGAATTTACCTGTTGCATTAAAAATTGAAAAGTAATATCTTAATAAGGGCTAAAGGAAAAAACCTAGATTTAAAAGCCGTTTGTAGTTAAATGTACTGAGATTATTTGGTGAATTGACATGCGCAACACAAGTATGATATTTTTAGTCATGCGAATTGTCGATTCACTCTGCGAATTACAACTGGAAGCTAAGGGAGGTATTTCCAAGCGATATTTTTATTCACAAAATAAAAGCGCTTTCTTTTTATCGCAAGATTTTCAAATATTATTCATTAAATATATTCAGAGGAGGACTGGATTCCAGTGAATCGTTTTTATCAAAAGAGAATGATAGGTTTGCTTTTGGCAGTCATGATGGTATTATTGGCGGCATGCGGAGGCAATACCTC
>NZ_JAYJLD010000054.1 GCF_035282765.1 Ferviditalea candida
ATCCTATGCGGAATTAATTTGCAAAACAACGAAAAAAAGCTGCTTTTTATGCCGATTTAATTTGCAAAACCCCTGCCGGATTAATGTGCAAATTCACAATATTTGGGGGCTACTGTTGTCCCAGATGAAGTATACCTATTCCCGTCAGGATCGGTGGAATAACTTGTGGTACCAGCATAGTAAGCTCTTCCCATGGCCTGGATTAAAACCGACTGATTGCTTGTTAAAAATATTCCAGTATTTGTATAGCCACTTGTTGTTGGGTCTTTGCTTGCGTCTACAACAATAGATGAAGCTTCTGCAGGAGCATTCCCCTGAATGATAGCAAGCGAAAATAGAAAAAAGGAAAGAAACAAGATAGTAGAAACCATCCTAATGGGTCGTAGCCCAAAAGTAAAACCTGCAAGGGTTGTTAATGTAAATTGGCTAATTTTTTGATTCTCCTTGTTGATAACTTTGTAGATACTCATGACTTCCTCCTCCAAATTATTAGCCATAAAAAAAAATTAACCGAATGATCTGCTTCATTAGCGACGATCTTCATTTGCATGTCTAGGTCTCTGTCTGAAAACCGATTCCGAATTTTGATATTTTATTAAATACATCATCATGCAATATGTCCTGTAGTTCCCCATTTTCTCTCCTTTAAAATCATGGTCTTGTAGATATGACATTACTTATTCCCTTCCGATTTATAGAATACGTCTTTAAAGTTTATTTTTTCATGTATTGGTATAAATTGTAATATGTATAATAGACTATATTATTGTTCCTGAAGTACTATTTTTCGACGTATGCTTGCATAAAAACTAAAAACCCGCGTAAAATCAAAAAAGCCCGCACCGTCAGGGTTCGGACCAGACCTGGGATATCAATTTCGTTCATACAATAATTCCGCTTACTCCTTCCTTCCGTCAGCAAAATGCAAATCATACAGCTTGTAGGCCATCATCAAGTTGAAGGATTCATCCGCATCGTCCAAATTCACGCCCAGCAGCTCAGAGATCTTCTCCAAACGGTACATGAGGGTGCTTCGATGAATGAACAGCGCCTCGGCCGTCCGTTTGGCATTTTTATTCAACGACAGGAACACCCGCAGAGTATGAAATAAATCGGTGTCCTTGCTTTTGGAGTACTCGGCCAGCGGGAAAAGATACTTCGCCAGAAACATTTCTTCATTCTTTGATACATTCTTATTGAACAAAACCGTGTAAGCGCCCAATTCCTCAAATACGGCTATCCGGCTTTCCGGATGGCGGTGAACAATGATATTCAGCGTCTGCTGCGCCTGCTTGAAGCTTGTGTAATAATCCTCCAATTTATTAGAGGCGTCCCCTATGCCCAAATGCAGCTTTGCGTCATGGCTTTCATAGTGAACAATCTCTTTGATCCTATCGAATAGAATATTCCAGAAATGCCGAACTCCGTTTTTTTCTCTGCTGCAGGGAACGATCAGCACAAATTCGCCGCTTTTGCGGGTGGTTATAATATCCTTATACATAATGGAAAGATGATCTTTGATTTTGTCCCAGATAAACGTCTTTCTCGCTTCAAAGTCCAGCAGCCCCATCTCTTGTTCTTCCAGCTGGATCGAAAGGGTGCCGATGCGATGGGCCTCAAAGACGTTCCAATTCAGAAGATGGGAATACTCCAGCAGCCTCTCCTTGCTTTCAATCTTCTCGTTCAGAAACTGGTTCACAAAATAATCCTTCAGCTGTTCTTCCGTATCCATGATCAGCTTCTTTTTGATGAATTGAATGGCATAGACGTTGAGCGCATAGTCAAGCGTGATTCTCAGGTTGCTGCTGATTTTCTTCTGATCGGTATATAGGGCCAGATAGCCCAACAAATCACCGCCGCCGATGACGGGCCATATGCCGACATAAGCATCCTCCTGATGTTTGACTCTCAACCACTTCTCTTCGGAACGGATTTTTTGCAGCACATGCTTGGATTCGGAAACCGCCTCAATAACCCGCTCCAAAATATTCTCTTCCGCAACATTAAAGGAAACGGGGCGAAAAAAGCGATCCAGCAGCACAATTGATTTTTGCAGAATATCGTACAGGGTTTCCGTGATCCCGTCGAGCCCCTCGCCGTCAACCGTGTGCTTCACGAGTTTTTTATGGTGCTCCATGAAGCTCTTCAATCTTTTTTTGTCGTTGATTTCATTGCTGTACAAACGGGCATTCTCGATCATCGCCGAAACGTGCGAGGAAAGAAACTGCAGCAGCTCCAGGTCCGAGTCGGTAAAACGCTTGCTTTCGTGAATGACATGCAGCACGCCGATCGTCTTCAGATTGACGACAAGCGGGACCGTTATCTCGCGCCCACCCACTTCCTCCAAATGCGGAAAATACTCCTTGATGCTTTTGTTCTCCTCAACGTTCATGACATCCGGAATGCTCATTTCCCCGAACGCAGGGGGCTGAAAAACAAAGCTGTGCTCATTGTCGTCATATAAATAGATAAACGCCGCTTTGGCGCTCGTCCCATTCCCCGCCTGCCTGACGATTTTGTTGACCAGTTGCTCGATGGAATCGCTTCCAAATACGTTTTCCTTCAGCCACTCGATGCCTTTGATTTTCCGTTTCTGGCTTTCCTTTTCCAAGGCGAGACCCATGGCAACGGCGACATCCTTGCCGAATTCGACGAAGCTTTGCTCCAAATCCATAATGATCGGCACAAAATTGCGGAAGCCGACGATCAGAAAGCCGAAGCTTCTGCCGTCATCCCTCAGCGGAACGGTAAACCAGGTGGTCAGCTTCTCGGCCTGCAGATTGCGGATGAATTGACATTCCTTGTCAAGATCGAGCATTTCCTTCTGCCACCACATGGTTTGCTCGGTCAGCTTGTTTGACACATCCGTTTCAGGAAGGCTCAGCAAATTTTTGATGTCCGTGATTTCGCCCTTCCAAACCTTTGGCACCAAGCTCTGATTTTCATTAAGAATAATGGCAACGAAATCGCAAGTGAATTCAAGCCAAAACAATTCAATCAAATAATTCAAGGTTTCATCCAAAGAATTAAACTTGACGAGTTGACGCGAAGTTCGCCTGAGGTGAGATTCCAACTTTTTTTTCAGTTGTTCGTATTTCTCTTCTGCACTCATGATCGATCAACCCGCTTTTTGATGTGTTTTATTCGTAATCGTACCACCCTGCGCCGGTTTTCTTGCCCAATCTTCCCGCCCTGACTATTCGGCGGATTGCCATCGGCGCTGCAAAACGGCTGTCCTTGTATTCATTATACAGATAATCCATTACATATAAACCGATATCCACTCCCGCAAAGTCCTGCAGGGTAAACGGTCCCATTGGATAGTTCAGACCCAGCGTAACCGCTTTGTCGATATCCTCCGGAGAGGCTACTCCCTCTTCGACCAGACGGATCGCTTCAACAAACTGGGCGACCATGATGCGATTGACGATAAAGCCCGGCGAATCCTTCTTCACCTCCACCGGCTCTTTTCCCAGCACGCTGCACAACTGCCGGATTTGAGCAACGGTCTCATCGCTTGTCTGATATCCCCGCACCACTTCAACCAGCTTCATCACTTGCGGGGGATTGAAGAAGTGCATGCCGGCAACTTGCGACTGGCGACCGGTCGCCTGTGCCAGTTCGGTAATCGACATTGAGGAGGTATTCGTTGCAAGAATAACCCCGGGCCGCAAGATTTCATCCAACTGCTTGAAAATCTGTTTTTTCACGTTCATATCTTCAATGACAACCTCGATGGCGAAATCGACTGCGCCCATTCGTCCGAGATCGGTCGTGAATTGGATGCGCGACAGCACCTCCGCTTTGTCCGCTTCCGACATTTTGCCTTTGCTGATCCTGTTATCCATCAATTTGCTCATTCGATTGCGTGCCGCATCCAAAAGCTGATCATTCAAATCATATAAAATTACATCCAGACCGCTGCTGGCAGCCAAATGAGCGATTCCTCCGCCCATCGTGCCCGCTCCTACAACACCGATTGTTTTCATGTCCACAGTTCCTCCTAAAAGATAGGTAATAGGTAGTCTAACAATGCCTTCCCACTGATCTATCCTGAAGACGGCATGGGAGGTCTATTCATAAATTATAACTTCTGAAGCAAGCTTTTGTTATATGCAAATTGTAGGATAAAACTATGTATTATTCATGTGAATTGCGGATTTGGGCGGATCTGCCATGAAACATCTGGGCAACTTTCAAAAAATACCATCGTTCATATGGGTAGCACACATTTCGGTACGAACGCTCTTTCACCTTATGTCGAAGCGATCACCTGGGACGGAGACGACCAGGAACGGGAACAATGGAAGTCAGACCTTCGTTTTTTTTGGATATCAAGGAAACAGAGGGGTTGGGGGAAAGCCTGAAGATGTGGGGGGCGTCAGATCGGTTCGGCTGCTTGAATTCCCGGGGCGGAACTCCCTCGAATCCTTGGACAAGTCTCTTATATGGTTTTGATTCCTGCGGTGTCGCGGTCAGAAGCTTATTGGTGACTTCCTGATCCCGCCGGAGTGAATCAAGCTTCGTTTCCACACGGTTTACATCCTCACGCATTGAGCGGACTTCCGCTAGAATTTGTTGCAGCACTTCGTCCATGTCTTAGCCTCCGTTGACCAAAAGATTAATGCTCCTGTTCGCAACAGATGTTCTTATCCTATCGTATCATCCTTGCACGAAATGCCGCTCTAAATTATTTGCGAAAATTCAAAAAAACCGTGACGAATTGACTTCGTTTTATCACTGTTGAGATCATGAGTATTTCTACAGATTAGAAAACGAACGCTCCTCGAAAGCCTGATTAATCTCATCGAGGAGATAAAACTCGATCAATTTGGGGATAAACAGCTGTGGAACGGCGTCTCCTTCGACCACCCCGACACTCCGTTGATGAACTGGCGATTCCACTTGGCGTTCTCCATCTGTGTTCCCTCCAGATTTAATTTTAAAGCGCTTACAATAATCATAGTGTACGATTTATTGCATTTTTTTCGTTGATAATGCGGAGTGAAACTTGACTCCAATCCCTTCATTTCAACCGGTTCTTTTGTTAACATGAGGACAACCGTTTTAAAGAGAGGAAGATCGTCGATGAATGAATCGAACCCAACCCCCTTTTCTACAGGAAAGTTTCTATTTGAATATACGAATCCGGAAGCTGTTTTTATTCCTGAAGACTTCACGGATGAGCATCGGATGATTATGGAGTCGGCTGCGGAATTTATGGAGCAGGAGGTCGTTCCGGCGGAAGCCCGAATTGAAAATCACGACTACGGCCTCCTGGTTGAATTCATCCGACAGGCGGGAGAGCTCGGGCTGTTGGGCGCCGATATACCCGAGGCTTACGGAGGACTGGAGCTGGATAAAGTGAGCTCAATGATTATCGGAGAGGCCGTCGCCAAGCAGCCGTCGTTTTCGATTACCATGAGCGGTCATGCCGGTATCGGCTCGCTCCCCATCGTGTTCTTCGGAAACGATAAGCAAAAGCGCAAATATTTGCCTGGGATTGCCGCCGGAACCCAAATCACCGCTTATTGCTTGACGGAGCCTTCCTCCGGCACGGATGCATTAAGCATCGGAACAACCGCAAAGCTGGCGGAAGACGGGCAGCATTATGTGCTGAACGGACAAAAACAATTTATTACGAATGCGGGCTTTGCCGATATCTTCATCGTCTACGCCAAAATCGACGGAAAGCATTTCAGCGCATTTATTGTGGAGCGGGATACGGAAGGACTCCTGTTGGGAACGGAAGAAAATAAAATGGGCTTGAGGGGCACCTCAACCCGCAGCATTATCCTTGAGGACTGCAGGATTCCCACGGAAAATCTGCTCGGCGAAGCGGGAAAGGGCCATTTGATTGCTTTCAATATTTTAAACTTCGGGCGCCTGAAGCTGGCCGCAGGTTCCCTCGGCCTCAGCAAGGAGGTCATTTCGATTTCGGTCAAATACGCAAAGGAAAGAAAACAGTTCAATCAGCCGCTGTCGAGCTTTCCATTGATTAAAAACAAACTTGCAGACATGAATATTCTGACTTATGCGCTGGAAAGCATGGTCTATCGCACCGCGGGTTTAATTGACCAGCAGCTGCAAGCTCTGGATCCCCATCCGCAAACCTACGTTTCGGAAATGATGAAGGCCGCGTCCGAATATGCGCTGGAGGCGTCCGTCAACAAGGTGTTCGCATCGGAGACTATTCAGCACATTGCCGACGAAGCCGTGCAAATTCATGGCGGGTACGGCTATACAAAGGAGTACAGGATTGAACAGATTTACCGTGACGTACGGATTTTCCGGATTTTTGAAGGAACGAACGAAATCAACCGCCTGCTCATTCCGAAGCAGATTATAAAAAAGGTCCGCACTCCGCTGCAGATTGCCGACGACTTTGCCAAGCTGATGAAGGAAGCTGCCGCTTTGAAGCATCCCGAAGCCCCTGCCGGCACCAGTGCCTTGGATCGGGAGAAGCATTTCATCATGCTGGCGAGAAAACATTTTCAATTGGCCATCGGGCATGCGATCACCAAATATGCGGAAGAAATCGATTCCCAGCAGGAGATCGCCGCTGCTCTCAGTGAAATGGCGATCCTGATCTATGCGATGGAGAGCATATGGTTAAGAACCAATCGAAGAGTCGACCGGCTGGGGGAGGAAAAAGCGGTTCACTCCGTGCAGATGACGCAAGTCTTCTGTTATGAGTCCATGATCAAGATTCGCGATTTGACAGAAAACGTGATCATGAACGAAGTTCCCGAGCTGTATACGATGCTGTCGGCAATGAACCCCATCCGCAGCGCAGCCGGAATCAACACGTTTCTCTTAAAAAGAAGCATCGCCGATCGACTCGCAGAGAAAGAAAAATATATCGTGTAAGGCGCATGGTATAATTACAAAAATGAATCGTCGAATACTTCTACAGCAAATCCCCGTCGAGATACGACAGGAATTTGCTGTTTGTTACGATTCCTCCGACCATCGGTTTGTGGAATCCATAGAGGCTTTCAACTTTGTTCAATCACATTCGGCTAAATTCGCGTAGAGTTCCGGACGCCGGTCGTCCAGATATTTCGGAAACCGGCGCGCCATGTTCAAATCCGTCAAATCGATTTGTACCAGGTATCCTTTTTCTTCCTGATTACCCAAAAGTACATGCTTCCCAAATGGATCCGCCACCGAGCTTTCTCCAAAAAAACGTGTGGACTCTTCTGTTCCAATGCGATTTGTCGTAGCAACAAACACTTGATTTTCCACCGCCCGGCATTGAATTTGAACACTTTGAGCATGTTCGAATGGGCTCATATTTGCAGTTGGTGCCAGAATGATTTCCGCTCCCTTTAGAGCCAGTATCCGTGCTGTCTCGGGAAATTCGGTGTCGTAACAAATCATGATTCCGATCCTGCCCATTTCCGTATCCCACACATGAAAGCTTTCCCCGCTTGAAAAATACTTGCTCTCCTCATCCCAAAGATGAATTTTTTGATAGGTCCCCAAAATGCTTCCATCATGGTTGATCAGACAAGCGGAGTTGTAAATCAGTCCGTCTCGCCGTTCGGGAAAACCAAATACGGTCATTAGTTTGAACTGTCTCGCCCAATCCGCAACTTGTTGTATGCTGGAACCCGTTTCATCCTCACTCAACTCCGCGGTTCTGTCCCTCGTAAAATAGCCTGTCAGACAGAGTTCCGGAAACAAGATCAAGTCCGCTTGGCCTTGCGCCGCTTGTTGCATGAAGCGATGCATTTTTTCCAAATTTGCTTGCTTATCATACAGGATCGGCTCCATCTGGGCCAAAAACAGCTTTACGTTCATTGTCCTTCACCCATCTCAACATGTGTTTCCGGCCTGCTGTTGGAGCCTCGACTCAAGGACCGCATCTGCATGAAAATCTCCCGAATGACGACAACAGCAATAAACAACATTCCGGCTGCACCCCAAATGAAAGTGAACCAGTAGTAAAAGTTGAACATCAATTCAGACATAGGTTGTCCCCTTTCCTACAAATTCATATTTAACAGGGATTATCAAAGCATTACCTTGTGTTGCGGTTGATAATCTTTGAGGGTTTCAAAATTGTAACGTGTCTTTGCGAAAGGAAGTGAAACCAAAATAATCACCAAGGGAATGATCAAGGCCAATATATTGCCGATAAACCAGTTCAAGTCCTCATCATTAATTAGAAAATACGCCAGCAGTCCGGAAAGGACCCCCGCCACCACGGATAATAACGCTACCTCCCTGTTTAGTCGGGAGGACCATAGACCTACAACAAAAGCTGCCGTTGGTGCGGCAAAAAGGATTCCGCTGAAAATGTCAATTTTCAAGAGTGAAACCCCTTCCAAAAACGCAGCGGAGATTCCAATAACGATTCCCATAACAACCGTGATTTTTTGACCAAACTTTGTTTGCTGTTTTTCCGTTGCCGTCTTATTGATATATCGTTGGTAGAAGTCAACGGTAAACATGGCTTGAACCCCTGCCAATCCGTTGCCTCCGGTAGTTAACCCGGCCATGAAAATCAAGATCACGAAGGCGATGCCGCCAAATGCCCCGAGGAAATGCTGAAAAATATACGGTGCCGCGCCTGACGCCAAAGAAAGTTGATCGGACGTAACCTTCAATGCATATACGCTTCCCCCAACCACATTTCCAAATATGATGGGCAGTGGCAACCATGCCAAAATAGTCCCAATCAAGTAAGCCCAAAAAAGACTTCTCGTACTGGATGCCGCTGCCGCCGTTGAATAATATCCTTGACTCAGAATGACCTGGCCCATGGCGACGACCACTGCGGTAAATCCATATCGCAATCCGGCTGTACTGAAGAAGTCCAGCGCCTCGGGATTATAATTAGGGTTGTCCTTGTTGAGGCTGGCATCAAGCAAACCATTGAACATTGTTGATAGGCCAACCTCTTTAACGATGAGCGGCACAATCAGAAACACTATGAAAATAATGACGAAAAACTGAAAAACAGAGTTATAAATCGACCCGCGTAAACCGGCCATTGCAATATATACTGCAAAAAGCACCGCAGACAGTACTGCAATCAATTTATAATTCATCCCAAAGGTAAATTGGAACGCATACGCGATCCCAACAGCTTGTTCCACGGTAACATAGAGGACCAAGGCGATTCCAAATACAAAAAACACGTTGGCCAATTTTGTTCCAAAACGTTCCCGGATAAATTCAATAAAAGTCGTTGTCCTCGGCATGATTTTTCTTAGCCGCAGTGCAACCGGTATGAAGATTATAAACGGTACGATCGCTCCCCAACCGTAGTTGAATCCTCCGCTAACTCCATACCATACTCCCGCTTCCGAGGCCCCCATAATGGTCAACGTCCAAACCCATGCCACAAAGACGCTGGCCGATACTAGCCCGAACGGAACTTTTCTGCCGGCCGTAAGCATCTCATCGACACTGTTGAGGGAAAACCGCCTGTTGATATACCTGGAAATCAGTAGAAGGATAACTGCAAACAAAGCAAAAATGAAGTACCCCATAAACGCGCCCGTCATACTCAAAAAACATCCCACCTTTTCATAACGAATTGTGAAGAAGTATTGGGAAAGCTCAAGAACTTGATGAGAGACAAAGAAGCAGAGGACTTAATAGCGGAGCTTGCGGAATGGATTTTGTCCATTATTTGTCCATGGTACTATTTCGCTACGTTAAATGCATTAGACAGAATGTAAATATTTTATCGCAATATATTTACATTTCTGATAATTGTGTTTATTTTGGCGTGGGTGCTCCGCAGCCGTTACAGGCGCTTTGCAAGGCTGACGCCAATAGGGCCACCGGATATCGCCAGGTGACCCTCTTAAAACCAATTGCGACAGCGACGGTCAAGGAAATAAGACCTGTCGGGTTCCAGCGATATAAAAACGGCCTGCGATATTCAATAAAATCGGCAGGACCCAATCTCAGCCACTTTTTACAGATAAAATGATCGGTTAAAATGATGAAAATCCACGTATTTGTCAAAATGCCGGTAATCGCCAGCCAAGTGTTTAAGTACTGCAGGATATTGAATGTATAAAAAATAGTTCCCAAGGCATAAACCAACACCATCCACCATTGTCTTCCCGGGGTAAAGCGGAAGGCCAGAGAAAATGTATTGGACAGCGCTAAAGAGCCGGAGTATAAATTCATCACATTGATCCGGATTTGCGTTACGACGACAAACAGAACACCCCATATACCCATCACGGTCGGATATACAAAGCCTGAGTCGGAAGCCAATAAAGCTGCATTCCCTCCGCCAATTGTCGGCATAATCGTATAGGCGAACAAAGGACCGATCAGGATGGTCAAGAACATGGGAATCAGCATCCCGATCATACTTAAAAAACCGCCTTTATAACCGGCTTCTTCCTTTGCGAATCTCCCATAATCGGTTGCCATCAATCCCTGGAAAACCATTTGTCCGTTCACGATCATAAAAGCTGTCCATAATTGGTTCCTCGAAAACGGGATTTCCGATACCCATTGCGACGGATCGGCGATCATGTAATGATTGATTAACGTCATGATACTAATTCCAAGCAGGACCCCGTAAATGAGCACACCCCAGGTCTGGAGGATCTGAAGCGCCTTCATCCCATACCAGACAAACCACAATTTCAATAAACCCAGCAATGCAAATATTAATGTTCCCTATTTGACGGCCCTCTCAACCACTAGAAATAAATTTCATTCGTTCCCCCACCCATACGATATTGTCAGTAATCTTCTTATCTATATTGTACTTAAACATTCAGTCAATAACTGTCGAATTGTGGGGGGCGGAAAAAGTTTGCGGTAAATTGTCGATGGGAGGCTCGGCGTGCAAGCTTATCGTAAAGCAGGTCTGCTCAGCAGGTCCCGCAAATAAGGGATTTCCCTCCTTTGCTTGATGACATCGGACAGCTGCAAATCGGCGACAATCACCTGATCCGGTTGAACGGCTTCAGCCAGTACTTGTCCTTTCGGATTGACGATTCTGCTTGTTCCGCAAAACTCGGTTTGTCCCTTTTCAATACCCGAACGATTGGCGGCGATCAGATAAACCCCGTTTTCCAATGCCCTGGATCGGGTTGCGATGTCCCATGCATAGAGCCGGGGCATTCCAAAAGCCGAGGGATATACGATGATGTCGGCTCCCTTTTGACTTAGTGTGCGGGCTGCTTCGGGAAATCCCACATCATAACAAATCTGCATGCCCAGGCATCCGAACTCTAACTCAAAAACCGGATATTCGCCGCCTCTGCAAAATCTCGTCAATTCTGCGTTCCATAAGTAAATCTTCCGGTAAGAGCCGATCAGCCCTTGCGGTCCCGTTATAATGGCCGTATCATAGACAACTCCTTTCGGGCTGCCTTGCTCCATGATACATCCGACCAGATAAATGTCATGTTCCCTGGCTTGCTCCATCATCCAATCCGTTGTCGTTCCCGGGATCGGCTCGGCCAAATCCGGATCCTGCTCCTCCACGCGATATCCCGTATTAAACAGTTCGGGCAGAACAATCAGTTTGGCCCCTAGACTAACCGCCTCCGCAATCAATTGTCCGGCCTTTGATAAATTTTGTTGCTTATCCCCCAGAATGCAATTCATCTGTATGGCTGCAGCTCTCAAGGTTGCATCAGTCATGCTTTCCCTCCGTTCTGATGAACACCCGCACCGGCTTATTGGTTTTCAAAATAATTGCGGGCAAATTTGGCATAGTATTGAATTGATTCAAGATATTTATCGATTTCCACATATTCATCCGGCTGATGCGCAAGCTTCTCGTCGCCCGGTCCGTAAATGATGATCGGCAGCCCGGTTGCCGGAGCGAAGACTGAGCCGTCCGTATAGTAATTGACACCCTTCGGCTCACTGAGATGGCCTTTGATTTGCTGATTCGTCCGAACAGCCGTGTCGACCAAAGGATGGCTGCGGTCAGTCGAAATCGATTGGCGATCATTGACGACGCGAATTTCCGCGCGGAAATGCTCCGTTGCTGCTTCCAGCTCCTCAAGAATGGCTTTGATTTCCCGGAAAATTTGTTTATGCTCCATTTCCGGTATGGTCCGGATATCGACAGTCAGCACGCAGCGGTCCGGAACCACATTAGTTTTGATGCCTCCGGAAATGGTGCTAATATTTAACGTAGGCTCTCCCAGCAGCTGGTGCTTTTCCGCATAGGAGAACGAATACTGCTGCAGCCGGTTGATGATTTGATTCATATGCACAATCGCATTGATTCCCTGGTCCGGCATCGAGCCGTGCGCTGTCTTGCCGTAGGTTGTAATTTCCAGCCACAGCGCGCCCTTGTGCGCAATAAAGACTTCCCCGCTGGTCGGTTCGCCGATCACAATCGCTCCCGCGGCCGAAAAAACATTCTCGTCCATAAAGGCCTGCGCCCCGAGACAGTCCACTTCTTCACCGGCAGTTCCGGCAAAAATGATATCGCCGGGAAATTCGGCTCCTGCGGCATGAAGTGAAATCATCGCCTCGATCATAGCGGCCACTCCGCTCTTCATATCGGAGGCGCCCCTGCCGTATATTTTCCCGTCTATTTCTTCGCCGGAAAAGGGGTCTGCTATCCAGGGATTTTCCCCTGCCGGAACGGTATCCAAATGTCCGCTGAAGACCAGTGCCGGTTTGCTGCCGCTGCCTTTTAACCGAACGATGATATTGGCGCGGTTTTCATCCAGCCTGATGATTTCGTTGTCCAAGCCGTATTTTTTAGCACGCTCCGCGATTACATCCGCAACCCATCTTTCATTCCCGGGCGGGTTCACACTGTTAATTTGAATCAGCCGCTGCAAAAACTCCACGGCTTCCCGTTGTTTCATACTATTAGGCATCTTGCTTCATCTCCTTCTATCAGTTTCACAGCTTTTGGGTGAACCATTCGCTTAATACCGGATCCATCGCTTCGCTGAAAAGATGCGCTTCCCGCTCCAAAATCTTAATTTGTTTGTCCTTCGAGCCCAAGGCTTCATGCAGCTGCAGGCTGTGCTGATAGGGAACCGCCTGATCCGCATTGCCGTGAATGATCAGGAATGGCTTTTGGACGCTGCGCGCGCTCCCCAATATGTCGTATTTCAGCAGATCCTCTACAAAGAATGGCGACAAGCTGTATTTTTTATTGTAAAAATCGCGGATCGTCTGTTTGTCGAGCGCCTGCTGCCACAGCTCGGGCCCAATAATAATCTGCTTGAAATTTTCCTCCAAACGCGAAACGGGAGCCAGCGCGCAAACCGCTTGAACATCGGGATTCAATGCGGATAAATGCGTCACCAGGGCTCCGCCCAGACTGTGGCCGATCAGCCCGATTCGCTTTTCATCCGCTTCAGGCAGCGCCTTAATCCAAGAAATCACAGTGTCAGCATCCTGCAGCCATCCGGTGAAATGGGTATCTGTTTCGAATTCGCCTTCGCTTTCACCTGAGCCGATATAATCAAAACGAACGACCAGGAAACCCTGATTGCGCAATTTTCTGGCCATTCTTACACCCATTCGGTTGTCAGAGGTCTTATTCGCGGTAAAGCCGTGGCAATAAACAACCACCGGCCGCTTCCCGCCGGCCTCCGCAGCCTCTGGGAAATGAACGATTGCCGAGATGTTTTTGGCATCCCTGCTTTCAATCCAAAAAAGCTGTTCCATGGTATAACCCCTTTAGCCATTCATTCTTTTTTCATCGTTGTGCATCGTTTCGCGCAGCAGGCTTTTCAATATTTTGCCGCCCGGATTACGGGGGAGCTCCGTACAAAATTCCACGATTTCCGGCACTTTATAATCAGCCAAATGCGCCCGGACAAACTGTTTGAACTCTTCCGCGGCAACTGTGGTTCCAGGCTTCGGTACGATCACCGCTTTGACCCTTTCGCCAAATACGGGATCCGGAACGCCGACAACCGCAGCTTCGAATACTTTCGCGTGACTGTATAGTAAATTTTCCACCTCGATGGAAAAAATCTTTTCTCCCCCACGGTTGATCATATCCTTGGAACGGTCCATGATATAAATGAACCCGTCTTCATCCTTCATGGCAAGATCACCGGAACGCCAATAATCGCCGGCAAAGGACTTTTTATTCGCCTCGTCGTTGTCCCAATAACCGGCTACAACATTCGGGCCTTTAATCCACAGTTCTCCAACCTCGGACGGCCCGCATTCCTGCCCCCGCTCATTGACAAGCTTGAGCTCGATGACCGGAATCGGATAGCCTACGGATGAAAGCTTTTTCTCCTGATAATGCAGCGGCATGACCGTGGTCGGCGATGTCGTTTCCGTGGCGCCGTATGCGTTGTGAAGATGAACCCCGGGAAACTCCTGTTTGAGCTGATGGATCGTTTGCGGGGACATGGGAGCCCCTCCGTAGGCCAATACCCTCACTGTCTCATAAGTATACGCTTTAAACAAGGGATGGGACATGATGATGACATATATGGTCGGAACATTAAAGGTAAACGTGATTTTTTCCTCCGACAAAAGCCGTATGAATTCATCCGCCTTAAAGCGCCTCATCAATACATTTGTACCGCCGACATAAATCATGTGAACAAGCTGGCCCACCAATCCGGTTACATGGAAAAGCGGCACGGCATCCAGCGAACGGTCCCGTTCGGAGGTTTTCAGGATTCGGGCATAGCACATGACCGAATGAATAATCCCGAGGTGACTGCCTACGGCCCCTTTCGGAGTCCCGGTTGTGCCCGAGGTATACATAATGTACAGGGGGTCCTCTTCATGAACGGCTGCGGATGGCGCCGGTTCTGCCGGGGACGTCAAAGCCTCGAAGGCGGTAAACCCGTCCATCTGCCCTCCGACGCTAAATTTGTGCCGGATTGAAGGCGATATTTGCTCAGCATGCTCAACATTGCCGGCAAACTCCATATCCGCTATCAGAATCGACGAGTTGGACTGTTTCAGCATAAAGGCAATTTCCTTTTGCGCCAGCCTCGTATTTAAGGGGACAGCAATCGCGCCAAGCCTCGAACAAGCAAAAAAAGCAATAACAAATTCGATGCAATTGTCGAGCAGAAGAGCTACCCTTTCGCCTTTTCTGATTTGATATTGATGATATAGATGTGCCGCCGCATTCTCTGTAAACTCCCACAGCCGCCGATACTGGATTCTTTCATTTCCCATGACCAAAGCCTCCCGTTCCGGAAAACGGGAAACCGTCCATTTCAGTACATCTGTCAAATTCGTCGGGCGGTTGGAAAAGACCAGCAGATTGCGTCCAAAGGCTTGCTTTCGGGTTATCCCGGCTTTTTCCTGGTCGTTCCACATCTTTTTTCCTCCTTCCTCAAAATAGGCAGCCCCTACAGCTACCTGGCGAGCCAACCGCCGTCCACATAAAGGATTTGACCCGTTACATATGCTGAGGTATCGGAGGCAAGAAATACAACCGGTCCTGCCAAATCTTCCAATTCGCCGATTCTTCCAAGCAGTGTGCTGCTGACGATTTCGGAATATCGTTTCGGATCGCTCATCCATTTTTCGGTCATGGGCGTTTTGATATAAGCTGGTCCGATCCCGTTAACGGTAATTTGGTAAGGCGCCAGTTCAGCCGCCCACACCTTCGTCAACTGGTTGATGCCTCCCTTGGATGCCGCATAGCTCGTTTGATTTGGCAAACCAATGCTGCCGAGAATCGATGAAACGTTGATGATCCTTCCCTTGTTTCGTGTGATCATATGGCGTGCGACCGCTTGACCGACAAGAAATATTCCCTTGAGATTGGTGGCAAGAACCTGATCCCAGTCCGCTTCCTCAACCTCTGTCAACGGTTTGCGAATATTCATTCCCGCATTGTTTAACAAAATATCAATTTTCCCAAAATGTCCGACGACCTCAACAACGATTCTCGCTACCTGAGCTTTGTCAGTGACATCGGCCTGAAAAAATTCCGCCTGCATTCCTTTCTCCTTAAAAGCGCGGACAGCGTCTTCCCCATCCTGGGGGTTTCTTCCGACAATCGCCAAATCTGCTCCGTAATGCCCCAAGGCCATGGCCATACCAAAACCAATCCCTTTGCTTCCTCCCGTAACCAAAGCTGTTTTGCCGGCAAGATCAAAACTTGGTATTTCCATTTGGATCCCCCCAAACTTTATATTTCACCTCTATTCTTTAATGCAATTTTTATGCCATATTTTTTGAAAGCGATTACACATCTTCCGTCGAAAGAACCTTTATGTTCAATCTCTGAATTTTTCTTACCAGGGTGGATTGGTCAATGCCAAGCGCGCTGGCCGTTTTTCTTGTTGTTTTATATTTTTTCAGGCTTCTTGACAGGATTTCCCTTTCGACATCCCTCATGATCTGCTTCAAAGGACGGTCGATTTCCAATGTTTGTTCTTCCCGGGAAAACATTTCACTGGGAACATGCTCATACGAAATCTCATCTTCTTCGGTGATCACAATCAATCTTTCTATGAAATTTTCCAATTCCCGTATATTTCCCGGCCACGGATAGTTTTTCAAATTGTTCAGCAGATCAAAAGACAGTTTTTTTTGCATGCCGTATTTCTGATTCATTCTATGCAGAAAAAAGTAAGCAAGCGGGATGATGTCGGCCGTCCGTTCACGCAGCGGAGGAATCCGGATCGGCACAATATTCAGGCGGTAATACAAGTCCTGCCGGAATGTCCCCTCCTTTACCATTTGGTTCAGATCCCGGTTTGTGGCAGAGATGACACGCACGTTAACCTGAACGCTTTTCGTCCCGCCCACCCGGGTCACTTCCCGGTCCTGCAGCACGTGCAAAAGCTTGACCTGCAGGTCCAAAGGCAGCTCGCCGACTTCATCCAGAAATAAAATGCCGTTGTTGGCCAATTCAAACATCCCCTGCTTGCCCCGGCGGTTAGCCCCGGTAAACGCACCCGCTTCATATCCGAACAGCTCGGACTCCAGAAGCTCACGGGGAATTGCCCCGCAGTTCACTTTGATGAAAGGCCCTTTTTTCCGGTTACCCTGCTCATGAATCAATCGTGCAATCACTTCCTTGCCCACACCGGATTCCCCCAATATTAACAAGGTGGAATCAACCTGGGCGACGCGCGAGGCCAGGCTGACAATTTGCTGCATTTCCGCGCTGTGGGCAACCATGCCTATGGATTCATCGGCCTTTTGCCTGAGCATGGTAAGCTCGGAGTAGTATTTTTCCGTCAATGCCTTCGTTTTCTCCAAATCCTGTTTGAGCGTATTCAATTCGGAAATATCCCGTATATTGGTCACGACATTGATCAGCTCGCCTTTCTCGTCGAAAACGGGATTGCCGGTAACAAGAACTTCCTTGCCTCGCACACTTTGAACGATCGTCGTCGGCTTTTTGGTCGTGAGAACCTCCAGCGTCACGGACCTCGAAACAATTCCTTCTTCCACGACCTCCCTCAATAAATTAATGTTTTCTTCGTTTTTCTCGCTTTTACGCATGTTTTCATCTTTGACGCACGAAGCGCTTGAGGATAATATTTGACGAAGA